>JAZLLX010000048.1:0-92032 GCA_045598345.1 Acidaminococcaceae bacterium
ACAGTCGGATAAAGCGGTTAGAAACGAGGAGGGGAAAATGAATAATGAACAAAGAATTGATGCCCTGTTGAAAAAGCATGGTTTGAACATTGATGTTCCTGACCATTGTGCTGAAGATGTCCCTGCCAAGCCGGAGGGATGCGAAAAATTATTGGAAACCTACTATGTTTTGAAGAACACGGTGGATATGGAAAATTCCTATTGGTTCACCCGGGTATGGGAGGAGAATGCGGGGGATGTGACCATTATCCGCAAGGCCAAGGCGGAGGCCGCCGCCCTGGCACATACCACTCCCACAATTCAACCTTATGAAAAACTGGTTATGCAAAAGACCCGCAATGTGCGGGGGGCTTTTCCTTTCCCCTGGGTCACTGCCAGTTTTTTTAATGCGGCGGCAGAAGCGTTGATGAACGAAGTTGATACCCCGGCAGAGGCAGAGGCGGATGCGGTTTCTATCGTTGGCGCCGGTGGCGGGAATGTTACCAAGAGTTATGGCAATGTAATTTCCATTGCCAAAAAATTTGGTATGCGGAAAGAGGATGTGCCCGTGCTGGTCAAGGCGGCACGCTATTGGGCAGGCAGGTCTGTGGAAGAAATAAGCTACAAATATGCTCAAAAAACGCCTAATTTCAAATTGCATAAGGATATGATGGACTCAGTCATTTGTATGTTTGATTCTTTCTGCATTCCCCAGGGGCGTGAGGTTATGAATTATTATCTGCCATTGCAATACGGCTGGGACGGCATTATTGAATTGTGTGAAAAGAAACAGGCAGAAACTATGGGGGAAGCCAATGACGAAGTTTTAGGTATGGGCCGGGGCTATTATTATGAGGCCATGAAGATTATGGCACAGGGCATGAGCAAATGGATGCAAAACTATGCTGACCGTGCCGCTTATTTGGCTTCGGTTGAGAGTGATGCGGAGTTAAAGAAAAACTATGAGGATATTGCCAAGGTTATGGGCAATATTGCCCACAAGCCGCCTGCCACATTCCGTGAAGCGTTGCAAATGACCTTGGGCTGTCATTTGGGAATTGTCAATGAGGACCCTATGAGCGGTATGTCCATCGGCCGGCTGGGCCAGGTGCTGCAACCTTATTATGAAAAAGATATTGAAGAGGGCATTACCACCGATGAGGAAGTTATTGAACTGTTGGAATATTACCGCATAAAGATTACCTGTATTGAGTGTTTTGCATCTGCAGGCGTGACCGGCGGCGTGCTTTCGGGCAATACTTTTAACAATTTGTCATTGGGCGGACTGAATAAAGAGGGTTTGAGTGCGGTGACGCCTTTGGAATATTTGATTGTGGAGGCGGGTATCCGTTGCCGGACGACCCAACCGACCTTATCGGTTTTGTATGATGAACGCACCCCGGAGTCCTTCCTGATGAAGGCGGCCTCCTGCACCAAGTTGGGCATGGGTTATCCTGCCTGGATGAGCAACCAGCAGGGCATGAATTATATGCTGAAAAATTACGGGCCGGAAGGTATGACGGTTGAGGATGCCCGGGCATGGTGTTTGGGGGGATGCTTGGAATCTGCCCCCGGGACTTTCCTGCCTTTGAATTACAATGGAAAGGTAACTTGGATTCCGGGCGGCGCCAGTCCCACCTGCGGTACTGGGGTGCATTTTATTGCTATGCCCAAGGTGTTGGAACTGGTTTTGACTAACGGCATGGATCATCGCACCGGCAAACAGATCTTGCCTGAGCATAATCTGCAACTTGATTCTATGGAAGTTATCCAAAAGCAGTGGCTTGAATATATGCGGATGATAATCGGGGCGGTGAACAAGGTCAATAATATTCAGATGGATATTTGGAGAAAAATGACCCCGCCTGTTTTGGCATCCATGCTGAAGCCGGACTGTTTCCGGGACGGCATTTCCCTGAGTGACGGTGGCTGCCGCTACAACGCCTCCATCAATTTTGAATCCTGCGGCACTATTACATTGGTCAATTCTTTGGCGGCATTGAACAAGATGGTGTTTGAGGACAAAAAATATACTTTGGATGAAGTTGTTGATGCCATGTTGAACAACTATGGCTTTAAGACCGCTTATGAAACCGGTGTGTTCAGTCCCGATTACCGTGAAGCCACCGGGCAGGCCGCCAAATATGAAAAGATTTTTGCGGATGCGGTGAATGCCCCCAAGTATGGCAATGCAAATCCTGAAGCGGATAAATTCCTGAAGTGGTACGAGGATGAAATGGTTCCTTTGGTTCACAGTTTCAAGTCCTATTATGACAAGCCGTTGTATATGTGCCAGATTTCCGTATCCACCCACGGACCGCAAGGGTTCATCACTTTGGCGGACCCGGCGGGGCGTTTGGCAGGCACAACCTATTCTGACGGTTCTGTTTCCGCCGCAGCGGGTACGGATAAAAACGGCATCTATGCCATTTTTGAATCTGCCACCTGCTATGACCACAGCGATTGCCAGAACTCGCAAATGAACTTGAAACTGCACCCCACCGCATTGCGTGGCTTGCAAGGCACAAGGAAATTGCTGGATATTGTTTCCGCTTATATGCGTAAGGGCGGTTTCCATGTGCAATTTAATGTTGTGGATTCCCAAACATTGAAGGAGGCACAAATCAAACCTGAAAAATACCGTGATTTGATGGTGCGGGTGGCGGGCTTCACCCAATACTGGTGTGAAATCGGAAAACCTATTCAGGACGAGGTTATTTACCGCACGGAATATGAGAAGGCGTGAGTATAATGCGTAATGCGTAATTCGCAATGCGTAATCTAATTAAGAATTAGGAATGCAGAATTAAGAATGAAGGTAGGGTGTTCCGGTGATTATATGGTAGGGTTTCAGGTGTGCGGGGTTATGCGAACCCTCGTCCGCCCCTAAAGGGGCGGGGGACCGACACAGTTTTTAAGGTCGGTGGTGGGGTGAGCAATTACGCTGTTGCTTTCTGTTGAAGATGTGAAATATTCGGGGTTTTCCCCACACCCTTTAATTCCCTCTCCCCAGGGAGAGGGTCAGTCAGCATAGTGCGGACTTTCAACATTTTTAATCGGGAATTTTCGCAAAGCGAAAATTGTCCACAATTATTCATTATTCTTTATTAATTATTCATTAACAAAAAGTTTCTGCGATTAGAATAAGGATTTATAGCATAAGGAGGAGATTGAATGAAACATTTTGATTGTAAAAATTTTGTACATTTGGATTGTGAAAAGGGCATGTGTGCCTTGTCCAAAATGGTTGTTGCCGTTGAGGGGGATGCTTGCCCAAAGTTTGTCCAGGCGGAAAAATGCGGTGTTTGTGCCCATTTCACCAATCCCGATAAATATGGAATCGGTCTTTGCAAAGGGTTTGAAAAAGAAAATTGGGCATATAACACCTGCGGTGCTGCGGGCTGTGAAAAATTCAAAATGCGTTGATTGCAAAAGGGTGATTGGTTATGGTTGGCAAGGGCGAACCCCAGGCAGTGATTTTTGATATACAGGGATTTTCTGTACATGACGGGCCGGGATGCAGGACAAATGTGTTTTTTGCTGGCTGTCCTTTGCGTTGCAAATGGTGTGCCAACCCGGAAAATTTTGCGGGCAAAAGGCATATTATGTATGCAAAGCGTGTCTGCAAGTGGAAAAGCGGTTGCCGTGCCTGCCAAAATATATGTACAAAAGGCGGTTTGACCTTTGATGCGGAAGCGGGGCCGGTTGTGAACTGGGATGTTTGCAACCAGTGTACAACCTTTGAATGTGCGGAATATTGTGCCGCAAATGCGTTGAAAGTATGCGGCAAAACCTACACCGTCAGCGAACTTATGAAAATTCTGAAAAGGGATTTCAATAATTGGGGCAGTGAGGGCGGAGTCACTTTCTCCGGTGGGGAACCCCTGTTGCAATATGATTTTTTGTTGGAAACATTAAAACGCTGTCATTATGAGCAGATTCATACGGCGGTTGAAACATCTGCGTGTGTCAGCCCGGAGCATTTTTTGGAACTTATCAAATATGTGAATTTTGCATTCATTGATGTAAAAAATATGGACGATAACAAGCATAAGGCAGGTACGGGAGTTTCCAACGAACGGACATTGTTTAATATCAGTTTGCTCAAACAAAGCGGTTGGGGCGGGCGGCTGGTGCTCAGATATCCTGTTATTGCGGATTACAATGACAGCGAGGAAAATGCGTTGAAAACCATAGAGTTTATGAAGAAAAATAATTTGGTGGAGATAAATTTGCTCAAATTTCACCGGCTGGGCCAGACAAAATGGGAACAGTTGGGGCTGGAATACGCATACGCAACAGGCGGCGACGTTTCCAATGAGCAAATGGAGAAGTTGCAGAATTTGTATTTGGACAATGATATTCTTTGTTATTTGGGGGACAAAACACCGTTTTGAGGAGTTAGGAATCAGGATACAGGATTTAGGAATTAGGGAAAGTTGGCAGAGTGCGGACTTTATATTTTTAATCAAAGTAACATATTACCATAATTTTTCATTTTTAACTTATAACTTTTAATTTCTATTGGTGGTGGGGTGAGCAATTACGCTTTCGCTAATGAAAAGATAAAAACTTAAAGCTTAAAGTTTGTGAATGCTACGCATACTGCAAAAACTCCCACCGCAAGCGGTCCCCCCTCTTTAGGAAAGAGGGAAAAAAGTTCGCATTATGCGGACTTTTTATTTTAATCTTAAAGCTTTTCCCGTATGGCGTCAGCCAAAAATTGTGCTTTGGTGCCAATTACTATTTGCAGTGATGTATCGTTTATATGAATAATGTTTATTGCTCCGGATTTTTTGATGCCGCTATCATTAACTGCTTGTCCGCTTTTTACTTTAATACGCAGGCGAGTAATGCAATTATCCAAACTGACCACATTGTCCTTTCCGCCTAAAGCATTCAAAAGCAGTTCTGCCTGTTTATTATATTTGTTGTCGCCCATGTTGTTTTCCAAAGATTTAATTCCTTCTTCAAAACCGGTTTCCCTGCCGGGGGTCGGCAAGTTTAATTTTTGAATCATAATACGGAAAACCAGATAAAAACAGATAAATGCTGCGATGCCTAAGGGTATTATCATCCAGGTGTTGGCTGCGGCGGGCAGGAAGGAAGAAAAAGCCAGGTCTATGGCACCGGCGGAAAAACAGAAACCTGCCCTGAAACCGACAACAGTGACAATAAAGGTAAAGATGCCGTACAGCAGGGAATAGGCAAAATAAAGTATGGGGGCGGCGAACATAAAGGCAAATTCAAAGGGTTCGGTTACGCCGCTGACAAAAGAGCAAATCGCCGCTGAAAGGAAAAGCCCGGCGGTAAGTTTGTGTTTTGTCTTGTCCTTGACGGTATGCACTATGGCCAGGGCGGCACCAGGCACGCCGAACATCATACAGGGGAAAAAGCCGGACATATACATGCCTAATGACCAAGTGACATCCTTTGAAGAATGTTGCGCCCAATAGTGGGTCAAGTCCCCCAACCCGATGGTATCAAACCAAAAAACATTATTCAAGGCGTGATGCAGGCCCAAGGGGATCAGCAGACGGTTCAAAAAGGCATAAATTCCTGCACCGAAAGCCCCCATGTCCGCAATGCCCTTGCCCAGGGTTACAAGTCCGTTAAAGAGTATGGGCCAGATAAAAAAGAGTGCGGCGGCCACAAAAATGGAAATTACACTGGCTGCAACTGGCACAAAGCGTTTGCCGCTGAAGAAGCCGAGCCAGTCCGGCATATGTGCATTTTTAAAGCGATTAAAGCAATTGGCACCAATGAGGCCTGCCAATATGCCGATAAAGGGATTGGCAATTTTGCTGAAGGCCAGAATAATGTTTTGGTCTTTGGCAATTTCAGGGAAAATGGTTGTGATAAAGTTGGTGCTGAGCAGGGATGTGAGCATCAGCCAGGATGCCAATGCGGCCAAGGCCCCCGTACCATTATTTTTTTCCGACATGCCTATGCCCACACCAATGGCAAACATCATTGCCATGTTATCAATTAAAGCAGAGCCGGCCTTTACCATGGACAGGCCTAAGACATTAGAAAATCCCACAATATTTCCGCCCTGCATGGTGGCCGGACATAACATATACCCTAACCCCATAAGCAGTCCGCAAACAGGAAGTACGGCAACGGGCAGCATAATGGCCTTGCCGAGATTTTGTACATAGTGTATTAGGGAAAAATTTGGTTTGCCGGAAATGCTTTTTGCTTCAGCAGCAGTTATTTCAACCTTTTTTTCCGTGTGATTTGGTATTGGAGCAGTTTCTGGCGCAACTTCCTTAATGATGTATTCTAATTCCCGTCCTTCCCCGGTCTTGCAAATTATAACGGGTGTAATGGCAGAGTAACCGGCGGCTTTAATGCCGGCCAAATCCGCTTCTATAAGTACATCACCTTTTTGCACCCTTTGGTTTTCTTTTACTTTGACATCAAAATAATTGCCTTTCAGATTTATGGTATCAATACCGATATGTAATAATACTTCAGTGCCGCAGGGGGAGGTGATGCAAACCGCATGCCGGGCTTCGGCAATATTGGTAATTGTACCGATGATGGGGGAACGGATAATTCCATCGTCCGGGTCTATGGCAAAACCCTGACCCAAAACGCCGGAGGCAAAGGTTTTATCTGGCACATCCTTAAGATTTAATAATTGTCCGCTTGCAGGGGCGGCAATTTCTTCAGTGTCATTAGTGCCTGTCACAAAGTTATTGCAGCAAACTGAAACAGACATTTGATTTTCTGCTTTGGCTATGGCTTGTCTTACAGAAGAAATGGAGGCAGGGGCTACAGAGACCTCGGCCAAACCTGCCTGTACCAAGCGGGGAATAATTTTTTTATCTCCGCCTAATTTGCCGCAAATACCAACGGGGCAATGATGTTTGACGGCACCTTTGACAGTCATTTCTATAAGTGATAAAACCGCCTCATGATGGGCATCGTAGTATTCATCCAGTCCATGGGCCTGCCTGTCCAACGCCAGGGTATATTGGGTAAGGTCATTAGTGCCTATGGACAAAAAATCCAGTTCTTTACCCAACTGTTCTGCAATGAGGGCGGCGGCAGGGGTTTCTATCATAGCGCCAAGTTTGAAATCAGCATATTGCTCTTTACGGAGGTTCAATTCCGTTTTGGCAAGGTTGATTTGTTTTTTGATTTTCCCGATCTCACAGAGGGAAGTAACCATAGGAAACATAACACCCAGGTTGCCGCATAATGATGCCCGTAACAGCGCCCGCAGCTGCACCCTGAAAATTTCAGGATTTGCCAAACTGACCCTCAAACCCCGCAGGCCTAAAGCAGGATTTTCTTCAGCCGTCATATTGAGGTAGGGAACCGGCTTGTCCGTTCCCACATCAATAGTACGGATGATTACTTCCTTGCCCTGCATTTCTTTCAGCACTTGGCTGTAGATGGCATATTGTTCATCCTCGTCAGGTGGAAGTGTACGGTTCATGAAAATGAACTCAGTGCGGAAAAGACCTATTCCGTCTGCATTACATTCTATAACTTTAGCCATATCTTCTACGGAAGAAATATTGGCACAAACCTTCATATTAGTGGCAATAGGGGCTTGTTCATCCAAAGTTTTTTGTTCTGTTATTTTAGTCATAGCGAATTGCAAAGTTTCTTGATTCGGTTCAACAATCACACACTCATTATCCCCGTCCAAAATAACAACAGTGTTGTTGGAAAATTCTGAAAAATCAATGCCGGCAATATATGGCCAGCCGTAATTTTCAGCCAAAATGGAGGTGTGGGATGCGGGCGACCCGCTCTTGGCGATTAAACCCAAAATATGGGCTTTATCTAAGGCAATTAACTGGGCAGGGGTAAATTCTTCAGCGACCAAAATCACATCTTCTGCAAGTTCGGTAACATTATTATAACCCAACAGTACATCAGTCAGGAGCCCTGCAACCTGCCGTATATCTTCTGCACGGGTACGCAAATATTTGTCCTGAAGATGTTCCATTTCCTGTGCCAGTCCTTTGGCGGATTCCGAAACCGCAAATTCAGCACATATCTTTTGACGGGTTATGCGATTTGCTATGTCATTATAAAAATTTGTATCTTCCAAAAGCAATTTCTGCCCGTTCAAAATTGTTGCCGTAGTTTGATCAGCAACAGAAATTTTTTTGTCCATAATTTGAACTAAAGTGGCGATTGCATCCCTTGTTCTTTGGACTTCAGTGTCAACATCAGTTACAGAAAATTTTTTGACATTGGGTTTCGCCGCTATTATATGCAATTTGCCGACAGCAAACCCACTTCTGATTGTTTTTCCTTTTCTAATTTGCATACAGATACCCCGCTAAATGTTTTCTGACATAAAATTTTTCAGCAAAGCCAAAACTTTACCGGCGTCCCGACCCTCTGCCGCAACGGACAGTTGCTGCCCCCGGGCGGCCCCAAGTTTCATCAGTTCTATAACACTGGAACCATCTGCCTGTTTGTTACCGCAGCAGACGGTAACCGTGCAATTATGCTGTTTGCAAATATTAGCGATTTCCCCGGCAGGCCTGACATGAATTCCCACTGATTTATTAATAATGTGGGTAAAAGGTCCGCTGACCTTTCTGCTAATCATAATAATCTGCCCTGCCTTAACTTTGAAGTTTTCTTGTGACTTAAGCATTTCCATATCTCCTTTGCACACAAGTCCGTTGAGTAAATATATTATAGCATATTGAGAATGCAATTAGCAATTTCTTAGGTCTCAGGTTTTAGGGTTCAGGTGTCATTATTTAGGATATAGGATATAGGATATAGGGATTAGGAGTTAGAGGTTAGGGATTAGGGAAGGTAAAATGTTCCTGTGATTATAATTAAGAATTAGGAATACAGAATTAAGAATGATGGTAGTATGTTCCTGTGATTAGATTTGGGAAAGTCAGAATAGTGCGATAGTAACCCTCTCCTTGGGGAGAGGGAATTAAAGGGTGTGGGGAAACATAGGATTACGCTGTCGCTAATGAAAAGATAAAAAATTAAAGCTTAAAGTTATAGTAAAATGTTCCTGTGATTATAGCAGGGGGTGGCATAGAGCGAACTTTTTCCGCCCCAGGCGTGGGGCGGGGGACCAGCGACAGTTTTTCGGTGGCTGGTGGTGGGGTCGCTCACTTGTAGTTAGAAGTTATAAATTTCGGTAAGATGTTCCGGTGATTATAGCAGGAAAATTGGCAGAGTGCGGAGTTTTTATTTTTAATCACAGGAACTTTTTACCTTAGTTTTAAGATTTAAGTTTTTAATTTTTAATTGATTCAGTGCTCCAAAAAAAAATTACCCGTGCGGAGCACGGGCATTTTTTTGCATTTCTTATACAAAACGGCAGACATGGTCAACGGCAATATCTGAAAAACCATAGGCCTCGGCCTTGGTAAGTTTGCCGTTACAAATATCATAAATATTTTGCAACATTTCCTTGCCCATTTCCTGATAAGTTTTTTCCCCACGGATGATGGGGCTTAAATCAATATCCATATTGTCTTCCATTTTTTTATAAGTCCGTCCGTTGGCGGTCACTTTAAGTACAGGAGCGATGGCATTGCCGGTACAAGTACCACGGCCGGTGGTAAAAATAACCAGTTGGCAGCCGGAAGCAACCATAGAAGTCACTGAAGAAATATCATAACCCGCAGTGTCCATAACCACAGCCCCATGCTTGGAAGGAGGAACGGCCTGTTCAAGCACTTCCACAATGGGACGGGTGCCGTTCTTGCGGATACAGCCAAGGGATTTTTCATCAAGGGTGGAAAGACCGCCCGCTTTGTTGCCGGGAGTTGGCTGGCCGACACGGCAGTCCTGCCCTGCCGCCAAAAGGTGTGCTTCATAGTCCTTGCAAACCTGAATAATCTGGTTATGGATTTCGGGAGTTGCGGCTCTCTTTGCCAACACATGCTCCCCGCCAATCCACTCAATAGATTCCGACATACAAGTGGTGGCACCCATATCCACCAAAAGGTCAGAAAGTTCGCCGGTGGCAGGGTTTGAACCCAGACCGGAAGTGGCATCGGAACCGCCACATTCAATACCCATATAAAGTTCCGAAATATCAAAAAGTTCTTTTTGCTGAAGTCCCGCTTCCATAGCCATTTCCCTTGCGGCTCGGACACCCTTTTCAATGGTCTTCAAAGTGCCGCCCTCGTCCTGAATACCAAAGGAAACAACGGGTTTGGAAGTCATCTTGCGTATTTTTTCCGCAAGTTTGTCATGACCGACTGTTTCACAGCCAAGACCGATAATTACCACACCATAAACATTAGGATTGCAGGCAAAACCGGTGAGAATTTTTTGGCTCATATCCGTGTTTGCCTGAACATCGGAACAACCCGTGTTAAAAACAATATTCACCGCACCCCTTACTTGGGTGGCGATGATTCTTGCGGACTCGCTGCCACAGGCACATGTGGGAAGAATCAAAACATGGTTACGGATGCCGGGACGGCCTTCGCTTCTTCTATATCCCCAAAATTGCATAGTACTGCCTCCTTCATTAAAGTTTAATCATTTCCGCATCGTAATCGCGGGGTACGCTGAAAAGATTGGTGTGGTCAACAAGATGACCCTTTTTAATATGACAGGAAACCTTGCCGATGGACTCGTCATATTTGATAACCTCACCATCTGCGGGAATATCAACCAAAGCCAGTTTGTGGCAATAGGGAATGTCCTGTTCGGCAACAATGCTAAGGATTTCATTACCCTTTTTATAGTTGACCGTTTCTCCGGCACGGATGTCGGTTACGCAGGTAACAACATTATCAGTTGTACCCATCAAGAGAGCATTAATCTCCATAGTTAAATCTCCTCCTTTACATTTTTTACGAATTAAACATAAAACTATTTTAACATATTTGAGGGGAAATATAAAGTGCAGAGTGAAAGAAAAGGAGGCAGATTGATAATTGGTAATGAGTAATTGTGGTAAGATGTTCCTGTGATTAGATTTTGGAACTTCGCATAGTGCGGACTTCTTTTATTTTGCTTTTCACTCAGCGTTAAAAAGCTTTTGGAACAGCAAAATCTTATTTTTAATCTGTCAACATATTTGGTAAATCTGTTGACAGATTAAAAATCACTTTTCACGCTTTTAAATGCATTTTGTTGACGAGTGATTTCAGAGGTGAGAGTGAAGAGAGGAGAGAAAAGAATTTGAAAGAAGTTCTTTACAATTAGAGTGAGAAAAAATTTTTCATTCAAAACAGCAAAATCGTAAAATCAAAATGACGTCATTCTAAGATAAAATAACGTCATTTTGAAAATTAATTTTCACGATTTTTTCAGTTATGAATGAGAGAATTATTTTGAAATGAAAGTGTTTGAGATAATTCACAATTCATAATTAACAATGCTCAATTTAATTAAGAATTAAGAATGATGGTAGGATGTTCCTGTGATTATATTTCAGGTTTCAGGAAGGTTGGCATAGTGCAAACTATCCTGAAACCTGAATTTTAATAATTTTATTTATTTTCTTCCATTACTTCTTTGATGGCTTTGCCCATACGGACAACGCCTTCTTTGATTCTGTCTTCCGGCATGCAACTGTAATTGATACGCATGTGCCGGTCATTTTTGTTGTTGGGAAAGAAGCAATCGCCGATAACACCTGCCACATTGTGGGCAATACATTTACGGAATACGTCCAAGGCACTGATTCCTTTGGGGAAGGTCAGCCACAGGAAAAGGCCGCCCTGGGGTTTGGTCCATTCCACACCGGAGGGGAATTCTTTTTCCATACATTCAAAAATCAAATCCCTGCGTTTGTGGTAAAGTTCCCTTAATTTTTTCACATGGGTATCCAAATCATAAATCTCCATGTAGCCGTCACACACCGCCATATCAAGATTACTGGTCATAAGTACGCTGGCCTGTTTGATAGAAGCGAATCTGTCAATCAGTTCCGGATCAGCCACCATCCAGCCCAAACGTATGCCGGGACAAAAGATTTTGGAAAAGGTGCCCATGAACATCACCAAGCCCTTGGTGTCCAAGGATTTCAGGGCGGGAAGTTTTTCACCTTCAAAGCGGAGTTCGTAGTAGGCGTTGTCCTCAATGACGGGCAGATTGTATTTGTTCACCACTTCCATGAATTGTTGGCGACGTTCCATGGTCCAGCAGATGCCGGTGGGGTTTTGGAAGTCGGGGATAACATAGCATAATCTTACACGGGGAGTGGATCGCAGGATTTTTTCCATTTCGGACGGAATGATGCCAAATTCATCCGTGGGCACTTCCACGTATTGACATTCATAGGCGTCCATGGCATTTAACATACCCATGTAGGTGGGACTTTCACAGAGCACCACATCACCGGGATTCAGGAATATTTTGCCGGCAAAATCCAAGCCCTGCTGGGAACCGTCCAAAATCATGATTTCTTCGGCAGTAACCTTGGTGCCGAAGTTGTTTATCATTCTGTCACAGATTTTTTTGATAAGGGAAGGACGGCCCTCAACCGCACCATATTGCAGCATAGTTTTGCCTTCCGTCAGAATGTATTCGGCACTGACCGCCGCAATTTCCCGTACCGGGAAAAGTTCCGCAGCGGGCAGACCGCCGGCAAAACTGATGATTTCCGGCTTTGCCACCAAACTCAGCAAATCTCTGATTTCAGTGGCATTCATTCTCTCCATGCGATTGGCATATCTAAATTTATCCATTTTTCCTCCTCACAAGTCAAACTCGTTCCGCTACCAGATGCCCCATTTGGGCAGTGGTGGCTTTTTTATAGTTTTCATTCCACAAATCCGCAGTACGCCAGCCCTCATCCAACACATTATCCACGGCCGCTTCGATAGCGGCGGCCGCCTCCGGTTGGTTCAGGGAATAGCGTAACATCATGGCTACGGACAGAATTGTTGCCAAGGGGTTGGCAATGCCCTGACCGGCAATGTCGGGGGCGCTGCCGTGAATGGGTTCATAAAGTCCGGTGCCGTCACCGAGGGAAGCGCTGGGCAGAAGTCCGATGCTGCCCGCAATGGTGGAGGCCTCATCACTGAGGATATCACCAAAGATATTGTTGGTCAGAATAACATCAAACTGTTTGGGGTTTTGAACCAACTGCATAGCGCAATTGTCCACATAGAAGTGGTTGAGTTCAATCTCCGGGTATTCCTTGTCACGGAGTTCGGTGACGATTTTACGCCACATACGGCTGGAACCAAGCACATTGGCCTTGTCCACACTGGTCACTTTGCCACGACGCTTTTTCGCTGCCTCAAAGGCAAAACGGGCAATACGTTCCACTTCGGGACGGGTGTAACATTCAACATCACTGGCTTCTTCCACACCATCCTTGTTCAAATGGGCTTCCGTGTGGGTGCCAAAATAAATGCCGCCGGTCAGTTCCCTGACAATGAGAAGGTCCGCACCTTCGGCATATTCCTGTTTCAGGGGGGAGAGATGAGCGGTAAAACGGCTCACTGTCATGGGCCGCAGGTTGCAGTATAACCCCAATGCCTTACGGATGCCCAAAAGGCCCCGTTCCGGGCGTTTTTCCGGAGCCACATTATCCCATTTGGGACCGCCCACCGCGCCCAGCAACACTGCATCAGCGGTTTTGGCAGATGCTACAGTTGCCTCCGGCAGAGGTTCACCGGTGGCATCCACGGCACAGCCGCCCATCAGTTGTTCGTCATATTCCACATTAAAATTGAATTTGGCAGCGGCAGCGTTTAATACTTCTTTAGCAGCGTCCACAATTTCCGGGCCGATACCGTCACCGGCCAATACGGTTATTTTCATAATTTTCCTGTCTCCTTAACATAGTTAATCAGTCCGCCGGCATCCGCAATGTGTTGCACAAAATCCGGCAAAGGCCGAATTTTGATATCAATGCCTTTATTGGCTATACGCACAATACCATTGGGTAAATCCACGAACAGAACTTCGTGAATACCGATTTGTTCAACATCTTTACCGATTTCCACAAGGGGCAGCCCTATGTTGACAGCATTGCGATAGAAAATGCGGGCAAAGGAATCTGCAATAATGCAACGGATTCCATTGGCCTTCAGGACTAAGGAGGCCGCTTCCCTGCTGGAGCCGCAACCAAAGTTTTTGCCGCCTACAATAATATCTCCGCGCCGCACATTTTTGCTGAAACTATATTCCGCATCTTCTTTGGTATCTTCCATAGCGTGAGTTTTCAGTTCGTCTATATCTTGGATATTCAGGTAACGGGCGGGAATGATAACATCCGTATCCACATGATCCCCGTAACGCCATACTTTACTCATGAGCCACCTCCTCAGGGTCAGCAATATAACCCTTAATTGCACTGGCCGCCGCTGTATAGGGGCTGGCCAAATATACTTCACTGTCCACATGTCCCATGCGGCCACGGAAATTTCTGTTGGTTGTGGAGACCGCCCGTTCACCGGCTGCCAAAATTCCCATATGACCGCCCATACAGGGGCCACAGGTGGGGGTGGAAACCGCAGCGCCTGCGTCTATAAATATATCAATATATCCCAGTTTCATAGCTTTTTTGTAAATCTCCTGGGTTGCGGGAATGATAATGCAACGGATTCGGTCATTAACTTTTTTGTCTTTTAAGATTTCAGCCGCAGCCGCCAGATCCTCCAAACGTCCGTTGGTACAGGAACCGATGATTACCTGGTCAATCTCAATGTCCTTGCCTTCCTTGGCAGGATGAACATTTTCTGGCAAATGGGGATAAGCGGTAACCGGAGTGAGTTTTGCCAAATCCAATTCGATAACACGGCTGTATTGGGCATCCGGGTCCGGTTCCACGGCCTGCCATGGTCTGGCTACGCCCCGTTGTTGCAAAAATTCCTTAGTTTTGGCATCCACAGGGAAAATGCCGTTTTTGCCGCCGGCTTCAATGGCCATATTACAGATGGTGAGCCGGTCCGCCATATTCAGTTCCGTCACACCTTCACCGGTGAATTCCAACGACTGATAACGGGCTCCGTCCACACCAATCATGCCGATAATGGTCAGAATAATGTCTTTGCCGGTAACGAAGCGGGGCTTTTTGCCCTTCAGAACAATATTGATGGCCTCAGGCACTTTGAACCAGGTTGTTCCTGTGGCCATGGCCACCGCAATATCAGTTTGTCCCATACCGGTAGAAAGGGCATTCAGTGCACCATAGGTGCAGGTGTGGGAATCCGCACCCACCACAATTTCACCCGGTGCCACCAAGCCCTTGTCCGGCAACAGGGCATGCTCAATCCCCATCCGGCCCACCTCAAAATAATTAACAATCTGATGTTTGCGGGCAAAGTCACGCATTACCTTGCACAGGGTAGCGGACTTAATATCCTTGCAGGGTGAGAAATGGTCCGGCACAAGGGCAATCTTTGCCTTGTCAAAAACCGGCTTGCCAATTTTTTCAAATTCCGCAATAGCGGGAGGGCCGGTAATATCGTTGGCCAGCACTAAATCAACCTGGCTGACTAACAAATCTCCGGCACTAACAAAATCCCTGCCGCTGTGTCCGGCTAAGATTTTTTCAGTCATTGTCATTCCCATAAGATACACCTCAATTCCAAAAAATTGTATTTATTATTACAATTCAAAAAGGCGTTGTCAAGAGAAATTGTAAATTTGCACGTCCGATGTTGATTTTTGTATAAATTTGTTTTAAAATTGTCGCAGTTTTTACATATGGAGGAATGCAGAAGTGATTGCACACAAGAAGTACGTACCGTTTGATTATGTTAAGCTGCCGGACCGTACCTGGCCGGAGAAACGCATTACGAAGGCACCGGTGTGGTGTTCAGTGGACTTACGGGACGGCAACCAGGCCTTGGTAACGCCAATGGGCATCCCGGAGAAGTTACGTTTCTTCCACGCCTTGACAGATATCGGTTTCAAGGAGATAGAAGTGGGATTTCCCTCCGCTTCGGAAACAGAATATCAGATTTTGCGTACATTGATAGATGGAGGCCATATTCCTGACGATGTAACCATCCAAGTGTTGGTACAGGCCAGGGAAGAATTGATTAAGAAAACTTTTGAGGCGGTACGGGGCGCCAAAAATGTCATATTACATTTTTATAATTCCACCAGCACCTTGCAGCGGAAGGTGGTTTTCCAAAAGAATATGGACGGTATTGTACAGATTGCTGTGGATGCCGCCAAACTGGTACGCCAGTTGGCGGAGGAAGAAGAAAACCGCAGCGGTATGAATATCCGCTATGAATATTCCCCGGAAAGTTTCACCGGCACGGAGATTGATTTTTCGGTGCGTATTTGTCATGAAGTGATGGAGGCATTGGGGGCAACCAAAGAAAAACCTGTAATTCTTAATTTGCCAAGTACGGTGGAGATGTGTACTCCCAACACTTATGCTGACCAGATTGAGTATTTCTGCCGGCATATTCCCAATCGGGAGGCGGCAATTGTTTCTTTACATCCTCACAACGACCGGGGTACGGGTGTGGCCTGCTGTGAATTGGCGCTGATGGCTGGCGCCGACCGGGTGGAGGGCTGCCTCTTCGGCAACGGCGAACGTACCGGCAATTTGGATATTGTGACGGTGGCGTTGAACATGTTCACCCAGGGGGTTGATCCCGAACTTGATTTCAGTAATATTTTAGAATTGAAGAAAATTTATGAAGAGTGTACCAGAATGCGGGTGCCGGAGCGTCAGCCCTACGCCGGGGCTTTGAGTTTCACGGCTTTCAGCGGCAGTCATCAGGATGCCATCCGCAAGGGTATGGAATATATGAAGGCCAAGAATTCGGAGTATTGGGAAGTTCCCTATTTGCCCATTAATCCGGCGGACATTAACCGGGAATATGAACCGGTGATCCGTATCAACAGCCAGTCCGGCAAAGGCGGTGCGGCCTTCGTGCTGGATGCGGCCAAAGGTTATCATTTGCCCAAAGAAATGCATCCTGAATTTGGCAATATCGTGAAGGCGGAGGCGGACCGCTATGGCGACGAACTGACCAGTTTGCAGATTGTGGATTTGTTTGAGAAAGAATATTTGCAATGTGAGGGGCGTTACAAATTGTTGGAACACCGCTTCACCGACCAGCATGACGCAGAGAAAACAGTTTCCAAATTTAGCGGTTTTTTAAGTGATGGGGGAAAGAAAATTGCCCTGCAAGGTGAGGGCAACGGGCCTATCGACAGTTTCTTCAACGCTTTGGCGGTGGCCGGGTTGAACGGTTACAGTTTTGTGAACTATCACGAACATGCCATCAGCCGGGGTTCCGCCTCCCAGGGTATCTGTTACATTGAACTGAAGAACAATGCTGACAATAAGCATATTTTCGGTGTGGGTGTGCATAATAACATTAATGAGGCGGCACTGCTGGGCATTCTGTGTGCTGTCAACCGTGATCAGAGGAGGGAAAAATGAAAAACGAATTGACCGGTGCGCAAATCCTTTTGGAGTGCCTGCTGGAACAGGGTGTGGATACGATTTTCGGTTATCCGGGAGGCACAATTTTAAATGTGTATGATGCCCTTTACGATTACAAGGACAAGATTAAGCATATTCTGACGGCCCACGAACAAGGGGCCAGCCATGCGGCGGACGGCTATGCCCGCTCCACAGGTAAGGTGGGTGTTTGTTTTGCAACCAGCGGTCCTGGCTGTACCAACCTGACCACGGGTATCGCCACAGCCATGATGGATTCTTCCCCTGTGGTGTTTATTACCTGTAACGTCAGCGGTGATTTGTTGGGCAAGGATTCTTTCCAAGAGGTGGATATCACCGGCATTGCCATGCCTATTACCAAATGTAGCTATATGGTAAGTGATGTGCACAAACTGCCGGACGTAGTGCGTCAGGCCTTTGCCATCGCCCGGGGCGGCAGGCCGGGGCCGGTACTAATTGATATTCAAAAACCGGTTACGGCGGCGAAAATGGCTTTTACGCCCCTGCCTTTGTCCAAGCATTCTGCAGAGGGGTTGTTGGGGGCATTGATTCGCAGGGCTTCCCACAACTTGAAGGCACCCGAGCCGGATGCTAACGATATTAAGATTTTGGCGAATATGATTGAAAAGTCCAAAAAGCCCATGTTAATTTGTGGCGGCGGCGTAGTGCGGAGCCGGGCTCATGTGGAGTTCAGAAAATTCGCCAATAAAATTGATGCGCCGGTTGCCATTACGGTTATGGGCGGCGGCGGTTTTGACGGACGGGACCCTTTGACCACGGGCATGATCGGTATGCACGGCAGCCAGGCGTCCAATATGGCAGTGGATGCCTGTGATTTGCTGATTGCTGTGGGTTGCCGTTTCAGTGACCGGGTGACTTTGAATCCCAAGAATTTTGCGGCGAAGGCCAAGGTTGTCCAGATTGATATTGACCGTAGCGAAATAAACAAAAACGTCAAAACTGACCACCATATTATAGGTGATGCCAAACAGGTGTTGACGCTGTTGTTGCAACAGGTCAAGAAGCAAAATCACAAAGAATGGAAGAAATACGTCTTTGGGTTCCCCACGATAACCGAGTATTCCGCGGCCGGCAAAACCTTGAACCCCATGCAGATTTCTGAAACAATCCGCCGGTTGTGCCCGGAGGAAACTATGGTGGCCACGGACGTGGGCCAGCATCAGATGTGGGCCATTCAACATTTCCACTATTCCTATCCGGGGCAGTTGCTTACAAGCGGCGGTTACGGTACCATGGGTTTCGGTCTTGGTGCGGCCATTGGCGCCAAAGTGGGCAACCCGGATAAAGAAGTGTTGCATATTACCGGTGACGGTTCTTTCCGGATGAATTGTAATGAGTTGTGCACCGAAGAACACTATGGTTTGAAAATTATCACCATCCTTTTCAATAATGGCACTTTAGGCATGGTACGCCAGTGGCAAACCCTGATTTATAACAAACACTATTCTCAAACCACTTTGGACAGAGGGCCTGACTTTGTGAAGTTGGCACAGGCCTATGGCTTGAACGGGTTCAGGGCCAAGACAGAAAAAGAATTTGAAAAGGCCTTGACGGCAGCCCTGGCGTCCGATAAAGGCAGTGTGATAGATTGTATTGTGGATATTGATGAAATGGTTCGTCCCATGGTTCCGGCCGGAGAACGGATTACCCATTTCATTGTGGATTAAGGAGGTGATTGCTATGGAAAATAAAATGTTTACCTTGGCGGTACTGGTGGATAATGAAGCCGGTGTGTTAAGTCAGGTGTCCCGCCTCTTTAGCCGCAAGGGCTATAATATTGAGTCATTGGCAGTGGGACCCACGGATAATCCTGCCGTGTCCCGTATCACTCTTGAGATTTTTACTGACGAAGACAGAATTACACTGCTGGCCAATCAGTTGCGGAAACTTCTGCCGGTACACAGCGTGAAACTGCTGATGCCCGAGCATTCCATCCGCAGGGAATTGGTGCTGATCAAGGTGAGGGCAAAAACTTCTGCCATCCGCAGTGAGATTATTCAGGTGGCTTCCATTTTCCGGGCTAATATCATTGACGTGTCCGTGGGCAGTGTTACCCTGTCCATGATTGGTGACGAACGGAAGCAGGACGGACTTTTGAAAATGCTGGTATCCCACGGAATTTTGGAACTTGTGCGAACCGGCGTGGTGGCTCTGGAACGGGGCGCTTATACTTTGGGTGAAAATACCAAAGAGAAGAATGAATTCAATATGGGCAAAAATGTTATGCTTGCGTAAAGCACAATGTTTTTCTATAAAAACTTAATTATTTTTAGGAGGTGCCATTATGGCGAAAATGTATTATGAAAAGGATTGTGATTTGAAGTATTTGAACGGCAAAAAGATTGCCATCATCGGTTATGGTTCTCAGGGCCATGCTCATGCTTTGAATCTGAAAGACAGCGGTTGTGATGTTTGTGTCGGCTTGCGTAAGGGTTCCAAGAACTGGGCTGTGGCAGAAAAGGCCGGTCTGAAAGTTAAAGAAATCCCTGAAGCGGCAAAATGGGCTGATATCGTGATGATTTTGATTAACGACGAAGTTCAGGCAGATGTTTATAAAAAAGACATCGCTCCCAATTTGGAGCCGGGTAATGCCTTGGCTTTTGCTCATGGTTTCAATATCCGTTACCAACAGATTGTTCCGCCGGAGGGTGTGGATGTGTTCATGGCTGCACCCAAGGGTCCCGGCCACACCGTCCGTTCCACCTTCGTTGCGGGCAAGGGTGTTCCCTGTCTGGTGGCAGTGGAACAAAACGCTACCGGCAAGGCCTATGAGATTGCTTTGGCTTACATTGCAGGTATCGGCGGTGCCCGGGCAGGCATTATGGAAACAACCTTCCATGATGAAACTGAAACTGATTTGTTCGGTGAACAGACCGTACTTTGCGGCGGGGTAGTTGATTTGATGCGTTGCGGCTTTGAAGTGTTGGTGGAAGCGGGCTATGCTCCTGAAAATGCTTATTTTGAATGTATCCACGAAATGAAATTGATCGTGGATTTGATTAACAAGGGCGGTGTGGCCGCCATGAATTTCAGTGTTTCCGATACTGCGGAATTTGGCGAATATGTGTCCGGTCCCAGGGTTATTCCTCACGAAGAAACCAAAGCCAGAATGCGTGCGGTTTTGAAAGATATTCAAGACGGTACCTTTGCCGGCCGTTGGATTGCCGAAAACAAGGCCATGGGGCGTACCTTCTTCAACAGCCACAGAGCGGCTTTGGCTAAGCATCAGATGGAAGTGGTTGGTGCTGAATTGAGGAAAAATATGTTGTGGGGCGATGACAAGAATTTGGACACCGCATCCAACTAAGGAGACAATATGAGATCTGAACAAGTGAAAACGGGAGTGGAACGTACTCCCAACCGCAGTTTGTGGTATGCCCTGGGTTACACCGATGCGGAATTGGAGCGTCCCATTATCGGTGTGGTCAGCAGTTTCAATGAAATTGTGCCGGGCCATATGAATCTGGATAAAATTGCTGAGGCGGTGAAAGCCGGCATCAGAGCGGCGGGAGGAACTCCGGTGGAGTTCCCCGCCATTGCGGTTTGTGACGGTATTGCGATGGGTCATGTGGGGATGAAATATTCTTTGGTTACCCGTGACCTGATTGCGGACAGCACGGAAGCCATGGCCATTGCCCATCAGTTTGACGGTTTGGTTATGATTCCCAATTGCGATAAGAACGTGCCCGGCCTGTTGATGGCGGCGGCCCGTTTGAACATTCCTACGATTTTTGTTTCCGGCGGTCCCATGTTGGCAGGCCGTTTGAACAATGGCCGTCGTACCTGTCTGAGTCATATGTTTGAGGCGGTGGGGGCTTATCACGCAGGCAAACTGGATGAGGCCGGGGTACAGGAATATACTTTGAACGCCTGCCCCACCTGCGGCAGTTGCAGCGGTATGTACACCGCCAATTCCATGAACTGTCTGACGGAGGCCATCGGTATGGCTTTGTGTGGCAACGGAACTATCCCTGCGGTTTATTCCGCCCGTCTGCGTCTGGCGAAGGAAACCGGTATGCAGATTATGAAATTGGTGAAGGAAAACATTCTGCCCAGGGATATTATGACAGCGGCGGCATTCCACAATGCGGAAACGGTGGACATGGCGCTGGGCTGCAGTACAAACACTATGTTGCACTTGCCGGCTATTGCTCACGAGGCAGGAGTGGACATTGATTTGCACATTGTGAACGATATAAGTAAAGTAACTCCCAATATCTGTCATTTGGCACCTGCCGGTGATACTTTTATGGAAGATTTGGATCAAGCCGGCGGAGTGTGGGCAGTGATGAAACGGCTTAGTGATGCAGGACTTTTACAGACCGATATTCCCACGGTTACCGGCAAAACCTTGGCCGAGAACATCAAGGATGTTAAGGTTTATGACGATGAAGTCATCAGACCTTTGGACAAGCCCTTTACGGCCACCGGCGGCATTGCGGTGCTGTACGGCAATTTGGCACCTGACGGCTGTGTCGTGAAACAAAGTGCTGTGGCTCCGGAAATGTTGAAGCATACGGGCCCTGCCAGAGTGTTTGACAGCGAAGACGAAGCCATCAAGGTTATTTATGCCGGCGGTATCAAGAAAGGTGACGTGGTGGTTATCCGTTATGAAGGGCCCAAGGGCGGTCCCGGTATGCGGGAAATGTTGAATCCCACCAGTGCCATTGCTGGTATGGGCTTGGACAAAGATGTGGCCCTGATTACGGACGGACGCTTCAGCGGAGCCACCCGCGGCGCTTCCATCGGTCATGTGAGTCCGGAGGCGGCCAGCGGCGGCAATATCGGTTTGGTACACGAAGGCGATTTAATTAGCATAGATATTGTTGCCAAGACAATTGAACTGAAGGTCAGTGATGCGGAATTGGCAGAACGCCGCAAGAATTGGGTACCCAACGAACCAAAGGTTAAAACCGGTTATTTGGCCCGTTATGCCAAGATGGTTTCCAGTGCGGATAAGGGAGCAATTCTGCAATGAATCTTTTTGCTGTTCCTGATTACACAGACGAGCGTAATATTTTAGAGTTGGCTTTAAGGCACGGTTGGCGTGGTAATCTTTACCACGCCTACTTGCTTTATACCTTGATGATGGATGAAAACCCCTTATCGCTTTTGGCAGAAAGACAGAAACTGACTAACAAATCCCTTTATCAGATTGGTTTGTTGCAAATTCAAAAACTTCTTGAAGAAATAAAAAATCTGCCTCAAACTCCAGAAATGGACAGTTTCCGAAATTTTGAAGCATATCCTGTTTCATCTTTGGTGGGACAGTGGATGAACAACCGCTTGACGGAGTTTAACAAAACTCAAAAAGAGGAAGATTTCTTCAAAATTGTTTTGGATTGGTATGAGCAACAGGGATGTGGGGCGCTAAGCACCAGTCACGTTTTTCGGGTGGCATCAGGAAAGGAAACTTTGAACCTGATTCCAGGGGAAAGTCCCACCGTTTCCTTTAACGACTTGATTGGCTATGAGGCACAAAAAGAGGAACTCTGCACCAATACAGAATCTTTCCTGAAGGGCAGTTTTGCCAACAATGTGTTGCTATATGGTGATGCCGGCACGGGGAAAAGCACATCTGTTTTGGCCCTTGCGGAGCGTTATGGTAATCAAGGTTTGAAGATTATCCAAATCCATCGTTCCCAGACGGAACTTTTGCCGATGTTGTTTGATTTTGCCAGAAAACGCAAATTTCACTTTATTATAGCAATGGATGATTTGAGTTTTGAGGAGCATGAGACAGAATATAAGGAGCTGAAATCTGCCTTGGAAGGCGATGTTACTTCTTTGCCTCAAAATGTGTTAATCTATGCCACCAGTAACCGGCGTCATCTGATTAGGGAAAACTGGAACGACCGGGACGATATGGAGCATCAGGGCGATGTGCATCGCAGCGAAACACTGGAAGAGAAACTTTCACTTTCAGCCCGTTTCGGCTTACGGATTTTCTATGCGGTGCCGACATATAAAGAATATCAGGCCATGATAAGGCAATTGGCGGAGCATAATCCGGTGGCAAAGGCCATGCCTCCGGACGAATTGGCGAAACTGGCAGGACGCTGGCAGATATCTGCCGGTTCTACCAGCGGCCGTACGGCTCAGCAGTTCATTAATTCATTACAATAAGAATGCCGTCTTCAAACGACATTTTTTCTGTGGGATTTTCGTTTTACAATTGAGATGAATATTCCCAATCGGGAGGCGTCAATTGTTTCCTTACATTCTCATAACGACCGGGGTACGGGTGTGGCCTGCTGTGAGTTGGTATGGTAGGCCAAAATTTTCACATGGGAGGGAAGCATGATTATACTTTTAGGACTATGCCTTTTAATTTTAGGATTTCTGTTCTACGGTAATTTTACAGAAAAAGTTTTTCAACCGGACAATCGTCCCACCCCGGCCTATGCCTCGGGTGACGGTGTGGATTTTGTACCTTTGCCGCTTTGGAAAACATTTTTAATTCAACTTCTGAATATTGCAGGGTTAGGGCCAATTTTTGGCGCTCTGGCAGGAGCCGTGTTCGGTCCCATTGTGCTGCTTTGGATTGTTTTTGGTTGTGTGTTGGGCGGCGCTGTCCATGACTATATTGCCGGAATGATTTCCCTGCGGCACAACGGCTGTTCCTTAGGTGAATTGATGGGGCTTTATTTAGGACCGAAGGCACGGGTATTTTTACAATTCTACACTATCATCATGATGATTATGGTTGGTGCTGTATTCACCTCAGGTTCCGTACATCTCCTGGCAAAAATAACCCCGGATTTTCTAAACGTCAAATTCTGGACAGTAGTAGTGCTTGCTTACTTCTTCATCTGTACCTTCTTGCCTATTGATAAAATTATTGGCAAAATTTATCCTATTTTCGGCCTGGTGCTGTTGTTTATGGCAATAGGAATACTTTACAGCGTAATTACTGCCGGTAATTTCAACTTTACCTTAGCCAACCTGCATCCCCAAAATACCCCTGCCTGGCCTTTTATGTTCGTGGCAGTGGCATGCGGTGCCATTAGCGGTTTCCACGCTACCCAATCGCCCTTAATGGGAAAATGCCTCCGCTCCGAAAAAGAAGGCCGTTACGCCTTCTATGGAGCCATGATTGCGGAGGGTATCATTGGTTTGGCCTGGGCCGGAGCAGGTTTAGTATTCTATAACAGCACTGCAGATTTGAACACCGCCTTAAGCAGCATTACCGCCTCCGGCGTAGTTTATAAAATCTCCATGGATACCATGGGTGCCGTTGGCGGCCTGCTGGCAGTAATCGGTGTCGCCGTTTGTCCCATCACCACAGGTGACACCGCATTAAGGGCGGCTCGTCTGATTGCGGCGGAATGCCTGAACCTGGAACAGAAAAGTGTTAAAAACCGCCTGCTGCTGACAATACCTATTTTCGCAATAACTATCAGTTTACTGTTCATAAATTTCAACATCCTGTGGCGTTACTTCGCATGGATTAACCAAACCTTGGCAGTGTTCACACTCATAATGTGTACTTCCTGTTTGGTAAAAGAAGGCAAGGGCTACAAATCCGCCATTACCGCCTTCCCTGCCGCCTTCATGGTCGCTGTATGTATAACCTACATCCTAATGGCTCCCGAAGGTTTGTCCATGACTGCCGCCCTTGCCTATACCATTGGCGTAACAGGAGCGCTACTCACATTAATTTGGTGGATAAAAGAAGTTAGAAATCAAAAACAAACTATATAATTAACATCTTCAAAAATGATTTTTTGGGAAATTAGGTGTCAGGAAAGTCAGCAGAGTGCGGACTTTTTCCGCCCCAGGCGTGGGGCAAAAGTAAATGAAAAGTTAAAAATTAAAAATGAAAAATTATGGTAAAATGTTCCGTTGATTATAATTGGGAATTTTCGGCAAAGCCGAAAATAGACCATAATTTATGGTTTTTAACCTATAATTTTTAATTTTGTTATGGGTGGTGGGGTCGCTTGCTTGTAGTTAGAAGTTATAAATTAAAGGTAAGATGTTCCGGTGATTATAGTAGGAAAGTTGGTATAAAGCAAAAGTAACCCTCTCCTTGGGGAGAGGGAATTAAAGGGTGTGGGGAAAGTTCGATAGGAATTAGAAATGTGAAATGAAGGTAAGATGTTCCGTTGATTATAGCTGGGAAGTTGGTGGTTGAGTTACCTCCCTCTTTTGAGGGAGGGGGACTGGCGATGTTTTTTCGGCGGACGGTGGAGGGAGCGATTAGGCAGTGACAAAGTTTTCTGTGTAATCCGCACCCCCAGCCGCTGAAAAAATTATAAGTTATAAGTTAAAAATGAAAAATTATGGTAGGATGGGCGGTTGATTATAGTAGGAAAGTTCGCATAATGCGGACTTTTTTGTTTTTAATTACAGGAACTTTTTACCATAATTACTCATTACTAATTACTCATTATCCTAACCTCTAACCTCTAACCCCTAATCCCTATTTATACCATCATTCTGCATTCTTAATTTATAATTCTTAATTAAATTTCTCATTGCAATCGTCAAAACCACTAAAATTTTGAAATGTATTGTATACGTGTTGAAATTTTAGGGATTTTTCAAACAGTTCTACAAAAATCACGCATAATGTGCTATAATATTTAATCAAAATAAAAAGTACGAGGAGGGCAAAATGTTTGCAAAGACATTGGGTGAAACCACAGTGGGCATTGACGGGGCGTTAATTACTGTGGAAGTGGATATCAATAATGGTTTGCCAAAATTTGATGTTGTGGGCCTGCCCACAACTGCCGTAAAGGAAGCAAGGGAGCGTGTAAAGTCCGCTATTTCCAACAGTGGTTATGCTTTCCCAATGGGAAATAACGTAATCAATTTGGCACCGGCGGATTTGAAAAAGGACGGCAGTAGTTTGGATTTGCCTATGGCTATCGGTGTGTTGGTTGCCAATAATCAGGGCATTGGTCAGGCGGAAGTTGAAAACAAGATTTTTGTGGGGGAGTTGTCCCTTGACGGCGGAATCCGTAAGGTGAGCGGCGTGTTGCCCATGGTTATGGAGGCACAACGGCTTGGCTATAAAGAGATTTTTATTCCTGCTGAGAATGAGGCGGAGGGGAAACTTATTCCCGGCATTGATGTTTATGCTGTAAAAAATCTTTCCCAGTTAGTAAATCATTTGCAGGGCGTAAGCCCTTTGACCCCCTTGCCCAAGAAAAATATTTTGAGCAACATGGAACGGGCCTACAGCGTGGACTTTGCAGATGTGAAAGGTCAGCCGGTGGCAAGGCGTGCTATGGAAATAGCGGCAGCCGGCGGACATTCTATTTTAATGGTGGGTTCTCCCGGTTGTGGCAAGACCATGTTGGCACGGCGTTTGGTAACCATTATGCCACCTATGACCGAGGCGGAGGCCTTGGAAGTGACGAAAATTTATTCTGTCAGCGGAAAATTGGGCAGCGGCGGCATTATGCTGGAGCGTCCTTTCCGCAGTCCTCATCATTCCACCAGCGCCAATGCTTTGTTAGGTGGAGGCACAGTTCCCAAGCCGGGCGAGGTTACTTTGAGCCATAACGGGGTGTTGTTTTTGGACGAGTTGCCGGAGTTTGAACGCAATACTTTAGAGATGCTCCGTCAGCCGTTGGAAGACGGGGAGGTAAGTATTTCCCGGGTAAAGGCACAGATGTGTTTTCCCAGCAAGTTTCTTTTGGTGGCGGCGCAAAACCCCTGCCCTTGCGGTTATTTGGGCGATCCTTTGCGGCAATGTACTTGCAAGCCAAAGGATATTGAGGGGTACAGGCGAAAGATTAGCGGCCCGCTTTTGGACAGAATTGATATTCAAATCAATTTGACACGGGTGGGCTTTGATGAGTTGCAGACCAAGGCGGCCGGGGAATCCAGTGCGGTGGTACGGCAAAGGGTTATTGCGGCACGCAATTTGCAGTTAGACAGATTGGAAGGTACGGGTTTGTATTGCAATGCACAAATGACCCGCAAGGAAGTGGAAAAGTTCTGTGCTTTGGATGAGGGGGCACAGAAGGTTTTGGAAAAATATTTTAGCGCTTTGCACCTTTCCGCCCGTTCCCATGACAGGGTTTTGAAGGTGGCAAGGACTATTGCAGATTTGGATAATTCAGGGCAGATTCAGCCAAAACATATTGCGGAGGCAATTCAGTTGCGGACTTCCGTGAATGCTTAAAGAAATTAAGGAGGACTATGATGCGTGTTGTGGCAACAGTTGTAGGCAAGGACAAAAAGGGGATTGTGGCGGCGGTGGCTAAGGCCTGTGCTGATGCGGATATGAATATTGTGGATATTAACCAAAATATTCTTTCCGGTTATTTCAATATGGTGCTGATAGCGGATATGGAAGGTGAAGACAAGCAACTGCAACAGGTGCAGGCAGATTTTGAGGAACTGGGCAAGCAGTTGGGACTGGAAATAAGAGTGCAGAGCGAATATATTTTTGCGGCTATGCATCATATTTAGGAGGGCCTATGCTTTATAATGTGCAGGACATTTTAGAAACCACCAGGATGCTTACCCATCAGAATTTGGATGTGCGGACGATTACTATGGGAATTTCCCTTAGGGATTGTGCCGGATGGGATATGAACCGGGTGGCGGAAAAGATTTATGATAAGATTTGTAAAAAAGCCCAGCATCTTGTCCAGGTAGGTTGCGATCTGGAACGGGAACTGGGTGTGCCCATCATCAACAAGCGGATTAGTGTGAGCCCTATGTCCGCAATAGGCGAGGCCTGCGATACTGCGGACTATGTGCCTTTGGCAAGGGCATTGGATAAGGCGGCAAAGGCGGTAGGTGTTGATTTTATCGGCGGCTTTTCCGCTTTGGTGGACAAGGGATATACCAAGGGGGACAAGCACCTGATTGCTTCCATTCCGGAGGCATTGGCGACTACGGATATTGTGTGCAGCAGTGTGAGTGTGGGTTCCACCAAGTGCGGTATCAATATGGATGCGGTGGCAGAAATGGGTCGGACGGTAAAACGGACGGCGGAATTGACGGCGGAAAAGGATGCTATCGGTTGTGCCAAATTGGTGGTGTTCTGTAATGCGGTGCCGGACAATCCTTTTATGGCAGGGGCATTTCATGGTGCAACGGAGCCGGAAACGGTTATCAATGTGGGGGTCAGCGGGCCGGGAGTTGTGAAAGCGGCTTTGGAGCAGGTACCTGACGGAGATATTGGGGTGGTGGCGGAAACCATCAAGCGGACGGCTTTTAAGATTACCCGGGTAGGACAGTTGGTGGCCCAGGAGGCCGCCAAACGGTTGGACACTCAGTTTGGAATTATTGATTTGAGTTTGGCGCCTACCCCGGCGGTGGGTGATTCCGTGGCACATATTCTGGAAGAGATGGGACTGGAGTGCTGTGGTTGTCCCGGTACAACAGCGGCTTTGGCGTTGTTGAATGATGCGGTGAAAAAGGGCGGGCTGATGGCTTCCAGTTATGTGGGCGGATTGAGCGGTGCGTTTATTCCCGTCAGTGAAGATGCAGGGATGATTCATGCTGTGGAGAAGGGCTGCCTGACTATTGAAAAGTTGGAGGCTATGACCTGCGTATGCAGTGTGGGACTGGATATGATTGCAGTTCCCGGTGATATTGCGGCGGAAACCATTGCGGCTATTATTGCGGATGAGGCGGCAATCGGAATGATTAACAACAAGACCACGGCGGTACGGCTGGTGCCCGTACCCGGCAAGACGGTTGGGGACAAGGTGGAGTTTGGCGGTCTGTTGGGTTATGCTCCGATTATTCCTGTAAATGGT
Organism: Acidaminococcaceae bacterium; assembly: GCA_045598345.1. Lineage (GTDB taxonomy): Bacteria > Bacillota > Negativicutes > Acidaminococcales > Acidaminococcaceae > Phascolarctobacterium_B. Next base: position 29,092 of record JAZLLX010000048.1, read on the forward strand.
TTCAGCCCCAAGAGGTTTATTGACCGGGGTGGCAGAATTCCCGCACCGGTGCGGAGTTTGACTAATTGAGAAAAAGTTTAGACAAGATAAAGTTTTGAGAGAGTGAAGGAGAAAAATTATGGCAGAGGCAAACAATATTCCAAAAACTTATGACCCGTCAGCGGTTGAAAAAAAGTGGTATAAGGTGTGGGAGGAAAAGGGCTATTTTCACGCTGAAGTGGAGAAGGGCAAAGAACCTTTTACAATTGTTATTCCACCCCCTAATATTACGGGGCAGTTGCACATGGGACATGCTTTGGACAACACGTTACAGGATATTTTAATCCGTTGGCACAGGATGATGGGGCATAACACGCTGTGGATGCCCGGCTATGACCATGCGGGGTTGGCAACGCAAATCAAGGTTGAAGAAGTGTTGCAGAAAGAAGAAGGCAAGACCCGTTATGATTTGGGCCGTGAGGAGTTTCTGAAACGGGTTTGGGAGTGGAAAGAGCAATATGGCGACCGCATTATCAGCCAGTTGAAATGTTTGGGCGTTTCCTGCGACTGGGAACGGAAACGTTTTACTATGGATGAGGGGTGCAGCCATGCAGTGCGGGAAGTTTTCTGTGCCTTGTTTGAAAAGGGTTTGATTTACAAAGGCACACGCATTACCAACTGGTGTGTTAATTGCAACACTGCCCTCAGCGATATTGAGGTTGAACATAAGGATGATGCCGGACATTTTTGGCATATCAAATATCCCTTTGTGGATGAGCTGGACAAGTTTTTGGTAATTGCCACCACCCGTCCGGAAACTATGTTGGGTGATACGGCGGTGGCGGTCAACCCCGATGATGGACGCTATACAAATCTGGTGGGCAAGAAATTGTTGTTGCCTTTGGTGAACAAGGAAATTCCCATTATTGCCGATAGTTATGTGGATAAGGAATTCGGTACTGGTGCGGTTAAGGTTACTCCCGCTCATGACCCCAACGACTATGAAATGGGAATGCGGCATAAATTGGAAAATATCGTTGTTATAGGCATGAACGGCAAGATGACGGAAGCGTGCGGCAAGTATGCAGGTATGGACCGTTATGAGTGCCGTAAACTCCTTTGTGAGGACTTGGAAAAAGAGGGTTATTTGCTGAAAGTGGAAGACCATACCCATGCGGTAGGCCATTGCCAACGCTGCGGCCATGTGGTTGAACCCTTGGTTTCTACACAGTGGTTTGTAAAGATGGAACCCTTGGTTAAGGCGGCGGTGGATTGCGTAAATGACGGTCGTTGCCAGTTTGTGCCGGAGCGTTTTACCAAGACCTATACGGGTTGGATGGACAATATCCGTGACTGGTGCATCAGCCGTCAGATTTGGTGGGGACACCGTATTCCCGTATGGTACTGTGATGACTGTGGCGAAATGAGCGCCAGCCGTACGGATTTGACCAAATGCCCGAAATGCGGCAGTACCCGCATCAATCAGGACGAGGATGCGTTGGACACTTGGTTCAGCAGCGCCTTGTGGCCTTTCAGCACTATGGGCTGGCCCGACAAAACGGACTTGTTGCAACAATTCTATCCTACCAGTGTGCTGGTAACCGGCTATGACATTATTTTCTTCTGGGTGGCACGGATGCTGATTATGGGTATGAAGTTTATGAAGGACATACCCTTTGAAAAAGTGTTTATTCACGGTTTGGTGCGGGACAGTCAGGGACGGAAAATGTCCAAATCCTTGGGCAATGGTATTGACCCGTTAGAAGTTGTAGAAAAATATGGTGCCGATACCTTACGGTTTATGTTGATTACCGGCAATACACCGGGCAACGATATGCGTTTCTATTGGGAAAGGGTGGAAAGCACACGGAATTTTGCCAATAAGATTTGGAACGCATCCCGCTTCGCTTTGATGAATATGGAAGGTTATGCGGCGGATGCAAAACTGGCGGCTCCCAATCTTTCAGACAAATGGATTTTGTCCCGTCTGCAACATACGGCGGCAGGCGTTACCAAGATGTTGGACAGGTTTGAACTGGGTGAAGCGGGCAGAATGATTTATGACTTCATTTGGGGTGAGGTCTGCGACTGGTATATTGAGTTGGCAAAACCCCGTCTGTATGGTCATGAGGGGGACGAGGCAAGAGCCACAGCACAACATATATTGGCAGAGGTGCTGACAGGTGCAATGAAGTTGTTACATCCCTTTATGCCCTTTATCACCGAGGAAATATTCCAATGCCTGCCACACGAAGGCGAAACAATTATGTTGGCACAATGGCCTGTAGCGGACAAGGCAAAGATTGATGAAGATGCGGAAAAACTGATGGGGGCGATAATGGAAACCATCGGCGCTATCCGCAATATGCGTGCAGAGGTGAATGCAGTTCCATCCAAGAAAGTACCGGCTATTTTATTGGTGGATGATGCTTTGCGTAAAGGCATGGAAGAGAATGCCGCCTATATTCATTTGTTGGGCGGTGTGGATGACTTAAAATTATTGCCTTTGACAGCAGAAAAACCGGCTAATGCTATGACAACAGTAGTTAGTGGGGTTGAGGTTTATCTGCCCTTGGCAGGACTGATTGATGTGGAAAAGGAGACAGCCCGTCTGACTAAGGAAGTTGCTGATTTGGATAAGGAACTGGCAAGAGTGAACGGCAAATTGAACAATCAGGGATTTTTGGCAAAAGCACCGCAGGATGTGGTGGACAAGGAAAAGGCCAAAGCCGCAGAATTTGAAACCAAGAAAAAAGCCATTGTGGAACGGCTGGAGTATTTGAAAGAGTTATTGCCTTCTATTGATGATAAAGAATACCCAGAGATACCGACACCTTGTGTTCAAGAAGTGGAAAAATATGTTAAAAAATGGAATACACTTGGACATTATATTGAACAAGAAAAAGCTTTGGACAAGTTATTTCTGGAAATATATCCGACCAATATTTTTATTGAAGAGGTATTAGTTAAAGTTGCCGCATTAAATGATTTTTATAGTACAAACATTTATTCAACTTATTCCGTTGCAGAACATATTGTCAATTTAAATATTGATGAAAGGTTAAAAAAAGGTGATAGTTCTCTTGTCAATGAGATAGCGGATGTTATTATGAGAAATGGCGAAAAAAGGAGTTGTTATTCTTTCGCTACAAAGTATTGTAGTCATTACCAACCAGAAAAATATGCTATATACGATAGCAATGTAGAAAAAGTAATAAACCATTTTAAAAAGAAAGATAGATTTAGTAAATTTACTCTTAAAGAATTGAAAGATTATGAGAAATTTATAAGTGTAATAAAGGAATTTCAAAAGTTTTATGATTTGATGCAGTGTTCTTTAAAGGATATAGACAAATATTTATGGCAACTTGGTAAAGAGAAATTTCCCAAAAAGGAATAAATAATAGAGCGTACAAATAATTTATTTCAATGTTTCAAAAACAATTTTCAAATGAGGTGATAAAAAAGCTATGGTAGGATCAGTAGATGAAATTATAGCTTAAGCTGAAGCAAAGACTTGGGCGGAACAGCATAGACCATGTAAGTATATTGAGATAGATATTACTGGGCATAGAGAAGAAAAGTTGTATGAATAATTTTGTATTAGAAAATTATGTTTTTAAAATTGGCTGCTATTCAATTTAACGATCATGTTTACAAGCAAAAATCCCATGATAGTTTGATGGGATTTTTGCTTTTGTCATATTTTTGCCATAAATTTTGGTATAATTATAGTTAAGAACGAAAGTAAGGCAGGTGAGTGACATGTTAAATTTCATTAAAAGGAATAAGTATATTGCTATCGGTTTAGTGGTTCTTATGGCGGGATGCTGGGGCGGTTATAACTATTACACCAGCACCAAAACAGAAACTGCTACCATAAAAACAGGAGTGGTAACCAAAGGTTCTTTGGTAAAGTCCATTAGTGCCACTGGTTCATTGAGCGCAGTGAACAATGTGGATATTTCTTCCAAAATCACTGGCAGGATTGTGGCGGTAATGGTGGAAGAAAACCAGCATGTGAACGCAGGAGATGTGCTTGTACGCCTGGATGATACGGCGCTCCGTGCCACTATGAACCAAATGAATGCCAAACTGGTTAAGGCGGAAAATGATTTCAACCGTTATAAAACCCTGCTGATAAAAGGCGCCATCAGCGCTTCTGATTATGATGAATATGAGTCCAATTATTTGGTGGCGAAAACAAATTATGAAAAGGCAGTCAGCGATGTGGGGGATACGGTAATCAGCAGCCCTATTGACGGTTATGTAATTGGCAAGCCCACACCTGTGGGTCAGACAATTTCCAGCGGTATCAGTACACCCCAAGTTATTATGAGTGTTGCCACTTTGGACAATATGCAGATTGAAACTTTGGTGGACGAAAGTGATATCGGTCAGGTCAAAGTCGGGCAAAGGGTGCGTTTCACGGTGGATGCTTATAACAACGAAACTTTTACAGGAACGGTGCGGTTGGTGAGCCGTCAGGCCAAGACAGAAAATAATGTAATTTATTACACGGTATATGTTAATGTGGACGATTCCAAAGGCAAGTTGTTGCCTACCATGACTGCCAGGGCGGAAATTATTGTGGACGAACTGGACAATACTTTGGTTGTGCCTTTGAACTGTATCAATGTGGAAGGCACAAGCCGTTTCGTGAATGTGTATAACGCCAAAACGAAGGAAAGTCGCAAGGTATCCGTACAAACCCGTATGGCAAGTGATGATGCGTTAGCTGTGTACAGCGATGAACTCAAAGAAGGGGATGTGCTTCTGGCACGGAAGGCAGTGAAGAAACAGACGGGTGTAAGAGCCGGAGGACCAAGGTTATAACTCGTTAAAATCGTTTTATACTGTGTCGCTACACCATAATTTTGCTCCGATATACCATATGTATTATCTCCGCAAAATTTGGTTATGCTCCTTGTCTAAAACGCTTTTCACTTCGTTATTAAAAGAGGTAGTATCATGTCAGTAATTGAATTGAAAGATATAATGAAAACATATCAGATGGGGGACAGCGTGGTACATGCCCTATTCCATGTGAATGTTAAAATTGATTACGGTGAGTTCACATCCATTATGGGTCCTTCTGGCAGCGGCAAATCCACTATGATGAATATTTTGGGATGTTTGGACAGACCTACCAGTGGTGAGTACTATTTGGATGGCAAAGAAATTGCCGGTTATAATGATGATGAATTGGCACACACTCGTAACGCCAAGATTGGTTTTGTTTTTCAAAACTTTAACTTGTTGGCAAAACTGACTGCTCAGGCCAATGTGGCTTTACCTTTAGTTTATGCCGGAGTTGGGGAAGAGGAACGGATGGAACGGGCCAAGGTTGCTTTGACAGCAGTTGGGTTGGGCGCCCGTTTGGACCACAAACCGTCAGAAATGAGCGGCGGCCAACGGCAAAGGGTGGCCATTGCCAGGGCATTGATAAATAATCCCGCAATCATAATGGCGGACGAACCGACGGGAAATTTGGACACCAAATCCAGTTATGAAATTATGGATATTTTTGCCCGTCTGCACAATGAGGGAAAAACCATTGTGATGGTTACCCATGAGCCGGATATTGCGGAGAAAACCAAACGTATTCTTGTGATGCGGGACGGGCAACTGGTAAGCGATGAGAGAAGGTGAGCAATTTGTTTAATGAATCAATCAAGATGGCTTTAGACGGGATGTTGGGAAACAAAATGCGTACACTTCTGACTTTGTTGGGTATTATCATCGGCGTGGGCGCCGTGATTGCCATGGTGTCTTTGGGATTTGGGGTAAAAGAGAGCATTAAAGAAAATATTTCCAAACTTGGCAGCAACACCCTGATGGTAATGAGCGGTGGGCGTACTGCCACGGGTGCCAGGATTGCCAGCGGTGAGGGGGCAAAGCTTACAGTTGATGATATGGAAGCCATTTCCAAACAGGTTGACGATGTCGCCGGCATCAGTGCTACGGTGAGCCGCAGTTACCAAATGATTTATGGCAATCAGAACTGGACAAGCCGTGTGGAAGGCACTACCCCCAGCCATTTCAGCATTCAGAATTATGAATTGTCGGACGGCAGAATTTTCGGGCAAAGGGATTTGAACAGCCGTAACAGGGTGGCGGTACTTGGCAAGACCGTGGCCACCAATCTGTTTGAAAATGAAGACCCGGTTGGGCAGACCATTCGTATTAACAAGGCACCGTTTCAGGTTATCGGGGTATTGAAAGAAAAGGGTCAGGCCGGTGGCGGCATGAATCAGGACGATGTGGTTTTTGTACCTTTGACTACTGCCATGAACCGGATGATGGGTATCACTTATGTGCAAAGAATCACCATTCAAGCCAAGAATGAAAATGTAATTGACGATGTACAGGCAGAGGTGGAACAGGTCTTGCGGATGCGGCATAAGATAAAGGATGGCGCCTATGATGACTTCACCATCAACAATATGGCCGCAGTAATGGAAACCATGATGTCCACAGCCAATACAATCACCATGCTTTTAGGTTGTATTGCGGCAATTTCCCTGTTGGTCGGCGGTATTGGGATTATGAATATTATGTTGGTTTCTGTAACGGAGCGGACACGGGAAATTGGTATTCGTAAGGCATTGGGGGCAACATATGACAATATTCTTCTGCAATTTCTAATTGAGGCCATGGTTATCGGCATAGTGGGCGGTTTCTTTGGTGTGGTACTGGGCGTGGGGGCCAGTTATGCCATCAGTTTCTTTTTGGAATGGAAGACAGTTATCAGCGTTGGCGCCATTGTAATTGCGGTGGCATTCAGCGTGGGGATTGGCTTGTTCTTTGGTATTTATCCGGCGAGAAAAGCGGCACTTTTGGACCCCATTGATGCATTAAGATATGAATAAGAAAACTTCCTTGTCGGAATATTGGGGGGCATTGTGGCGGTATTGCCAAACTCCCAAGGCAAAATTTGACTTGAAGGATCGGGCGAATGCTCTGATCCTTTTCGTCTTTTTAATATTTGCAATTCAATACCTTGTTAAGTTGTTAATAAAATGATATAATACACTAATATATCAAAATGGAGTATTGTGGCGATGAAAGCATTGGGCATTTTGGGCGGCAGTTTTGATCCTATTCACAAGGGGCATATAATGCTTGCCCAGGATGTTTATGAAAAATTAGATTTGGAACGTATCATCTTCGTTCCCGCCTATGTGGCACCGCATAAAATTGGGCAAAGTTATGCCTCGCCGGAAGACCGTTTCCGTATGACGGAGTTGGCGGTTGACGGGATTCCGCATTTTGGCGTCAGTGATGTGGAATTCAAAAAGAAAGGCATAAGTTATACTTTTGAAACCCTGCGGATAATGAAACAGCAATTTCCCAATCAGGATTTGTATTTCATTATCGGTGCGGACAGTGTGCCGCAACTTGACAGCTGGCATCATATTGATGAGATTTTTGATTTGGCAAAGTTTGCCGTGGTGTTCCGTCCGGGATATGAGGGTGAAATTGCCCTTGCCAAAGAGCGTATCGGGAAAAATGCGGAAAAATTAATCATGATACAAACTCCAGAATATGCTGTTTCCAGCACTTTGGTACGGAACAATATTGTAAAAAAATTACCTTTGACAGGATTGGTAACACCGCTGGTCGGGCAGTATATTCAAGAGCATCATCTTTACGAAAAATGAATTTTGAAGAAATGCGTGCAAAATTGCAAAGTGAACTAAAACCGTCACGTTATACCCATTCTTTTAGAGTTTATGAAATGGCTATGGAGATGGCAAAATGGTATGGAATGCCAACGGAGAAACTGGCTGTCGCCGCTCTTTTGCATGATTGCGGAAGAAAGATTGAAGTTCAAAACAGTGTACAACAGGCACTGGCATGGAATCTTGAGGTTGATGAGGTGGAACGGCAACAGCCGATTTTACTTCATCAAAAATTGGGAGCATATTTGGCTGAACAGGAATATGGTATTGAGGACAAAGAAATTTTGAAAGCGATTGCTTCACATACCACCGGCGATAAGGGGATGAGTATGATGGCTCAGGTGGTGTATTTGGCAGATATGACAGAGCCGGGCAGGGTATATGACGGTGTGGAGGAATTGCGGGCTGTTGCAAAGCAGGATTTGCGTTTGGGAATGATTAGTTGCTATGCCAATACTATGAATTATCTTTTGCAGCAGGGATTGTTGATTCATCCCAGATGTGTTGAAGGATATAATGAACTTTTAATTCAGGGAGAAAGATAGTCGGAGAAATGGAAGAAAAAGATTTGCTTGCGATTAGACAGGACATGGACAAAAGGCGCCTGGAAATCGAAAAGGAAATTGAAGAGAAGCGTCAGGCGGTAGAACTGGAAATTGCCAAAAAACGCAAAGAACTTGATGACCGCTTGAACAGCCAACGTCACGAAATGATGCGCCGCCATGATGAACAGGTCAAAAATATGAAACGGCAGATTGACGCACGGGAACTTGCCGCACGCATTGAGGCCGAGTTTAATGCGGGTAAAGAATTGGTGGAGTCGGGTATTGTTGGAGTTGAACCGCAACCGCTAAAACATGCTCAAAATTTGACGGCGGATGCGGATGTTTTAATGCAAAAGGTGTTGGCCGCAACAATGGCACAAAAAGAGGCGGAACGCAGGGCAAAAGAGGAAGAAGAAGCCAAGAAAAAAGCACAGGAAGAGGCGGAACGCAGGGCTAAAGAGGAAGAAGAAACCAAGAGAAAAGCACAAGTAGAGGCGGAACGCAAGGCGAAAGAGGAAGAAGTAGCCAAGAGAAAAGCTCAGGAAGAGGCGGAACGCAGGGCCAAAGAGGAAGAAGAAAGTAAGAGAAAAGCACAGGCAGAGGCGGAACGTAAGGCCATAAAGGAAGAAACCAAAAGAAAAGCGGAAGAACAGGAATTGTTGTTTAAGGCCAAAGAAGAAGCAAAGAAAAAAGAGGAAGAAATCAGACATAGGGCGGCAGTAGAAGCAGCGGCCAAAAAGGCGGAAGAGCAACGGAAAAAACTTGAAGAAATAGAGAGAGCAAAAAAGAAGACAGAACAAAAGGAACCGGAAAAACAAGCGGAAACACTGACAGGGATTAGTGAAGAAAACGGGGATGAACAACAGGACGATATGAGGAAAAAAAATAAAATCCACTGGGGAAGATTAATTTGTTTTATTCTTGCAGTTATTTTGATTGCCCTGATTTTCTTCTTTGGAACAGTATTTGTTGTACGCTATTTTATACAGGACAAGGATGTGGCAGTAGTTTATCCCCGCAGCAAGATAGTCACCCAGGCAGGTGAAAATGGTGGTGCAGGGGACAGCGGAGAAAAAATTGAAACGGTGGCGGACGAACGGATAAATGTTTTGGTCATGGGCAGTGATTACGGTGACAGTGAAGCGGAGCAGGATGAACCTAAACGCACTGATGCCATGATGCTCCTCAGTTTTGACCCGGAAAAGGAAAGAGTTTCAGTACTCAGCATTCCCAGGGACACTATGGTAATTTTGCCGGGACACAAATTGCCGGAAAAGATAAATGCGGCTTATGCTTTTGGCGGTGTGATGATGGCAAAGCAGACAGTGGCAAATCTTTTGGGAGTGCCCATTACCCATTATGCTTTGGCGGACTGGCAGGCATTTACCAAGGTTGTGGATTTAATCGGCGGCGTGGATTTGCTGGTGGAACATGATATGAAATATGATGACCCCTATGCAAATTTACATATAGACCTGAAACAAGGATTCCAACATTTGAACGGGCAACAGGCAGGGCAATATGTGCGGTACCGCAGCGATGAATTGGGGGATATTGGCAGGGCGCAACGTCAGCAAAAATTCTTAAGGGCGGCCATGGAGCAGATGTTCAGTGTGTCTAATGTGACGAAGATTCCTTCGCTTATCAGCACGGTCTGCAATTATGTGGAAACGGATATGAACATAATGACTATGTTGCGGGCCGTTAACAGTGTGAAAATAACAAGTAAGGAACGGCTAAAATCAAGCACTTTGGGCGGGGATTTTGTGGAAGAAAATGATATCAGTTATTGGAAGACGGACGAGGCGGCGATTAGAAAGGCCTTGCAGGATTTGGAAATACCCAGCAGCAAGTTAAAATAAACATGGATGACAAAATCAAAGTGAAGAAACTCAGACCCGGTGATGTGGTGACTTTGAAAGTTGCACGACTGGCAGATATGGGAGCATTTTTGGATGCCGGCACGGGGGATACTAAGGATGATATTCTTCTTCACAAACAACAACAGAACAGGGAATTAAAAGTCGGTGATGAAGTAACCGTATGGTTATACTTGAACAACCGTTCCATGCTTACCGCCAGTACCAAATTGCCTAAAATGAAAGAAGGGCAGTTGGGGTATGTGAAGGTCTTGAATGTAACCAAGGATGGCGGCTTTGTGGATATTGGGGCAGAGCGGGGAATCTTTCTGCCGTACAGCCAGATGCGGGGACATGTGAACCCCGAACAAATGGTGTGGGTGAAACTGTACCGGGATAAGAGCGGACGGCAGGCAGTGACCATGCGGGTGGAAGATGATATGCTTGCGGCATCCAGACCGGTGGAAGGCATTAAAGTTGGGGATATGGTGGAAGGAACTATTTATAACATTCTTCCGGAAGGATTTTTTATATTCACCCGCAAACGCAATATCGGCTTTTTACACAGGGATGAGGCATTGGGTCAGAGATTAGATTTCGGTCAAATGATTACGGCCAGGGTAATTTTTCTCCGTGAAGACGGGCGGATGAATTTGTCCTTGCGGTTGCAAAAAGAGGATGCCTTGGAAGTTGATGCCACTGCAATTTTGAAGGTCTTGCAGGAACGGGGCGGCAAGATGCCTTATTGGGATGACACCCCACCAAGCATTATTAAGGCAAAATTCAATATCAGTAAGGCCGCATTTAAGCGGGCGTTGGGACATCTGATGAAACAGGGGAAAATCAGGCAGGAGAACGGATGGACAGTACTTTTGGCAGGTGATAATTAAAAGTCAAACTTTTTGAAAAAAGTTTGACTTTTAATTATATAATGGTATAATATTTTCCTAGGCAAAGTTGCCTAAAGCATGTTTTTTATAATTTTTATAAAAGTGAAGGAGGAGAAAAAAGATGTTAAAACCACTTTCTGACAATGTTCTGGTGGAAGTTGTTGAACAGTTGGCAAAGACAGCCAGCGGTATTTATTTGCCGGATACTGCATCCAAGGAGAAACCCCAAACAGGCAAGGTTGTTGCTGTGGGTGACGGACGGCTGATGGACAATGGCACAGTTGTTAAGGTTGATGTTGCTGTTGGTGACGAGGTTTTGTTTGCCAAGTATGCCGGAACTGAAGTCAAGATTGAGGGCAAGGATTATTTGTTAATCCCCGGCCGTGAGATTTTGGCAAAGTTTGAAAAAACAGCAAAAGCAAAAAAGAAATAAGAGGTGATGAAAAATGGCTAAACAAATTAAGTTTAATGAAGAAGCGCGCCGCAGTTTGGAACGGGGCGTAAATGCATTGGCGGATGCCGTAAAAGTAACTTTGGGACCCAAGGGCCGCAATGTGGTGCTGGACAAAAAATTTGGCGCACCCATGATTACCAATGACGGCGTTACCATTGCCAAAGAAATTGAACTGGAAGACCCTTTTGAAAACATGGGGGCGCAACTGGTCAAGGAAGTTGCCACCAAGACCAATGATGTGGCAGGTGACGGTACCACTACCGCAACCCTTTTGGCACAGGCCATGATTAGGGAAGGGATGCGGAATGTGGCGGCAGGCGCCAACCCTATGATTGTGAAGAAAGGTATTCAAAAGGCAGTGGATGTGGTGGTGGAAGAATTGAAAGCCGTATCCAAGACCGTAAAGACCAAAAAGGCGAAAGCACAGGTTGCCGCCATCTCCGCTGGGGATGAGGCCATTGGCGAATTGATTAGTGAAGCAATGGAAAAAGTTGGTGATGACGGAGTTATCACTGTGGAAGAATCCAAGACCATGGAAACCATGTTGGAAACTGTGGAAGGTATGCAGTTTGACCGTGGGTACATCAGTCCCTATATGGCGACAGACCCTGACAAGATGGAAGCCGCTATGAACAATCCTTTGGTGTTGATTACTGACCGTAAAATCAACATGATTTCCGATATTATGCCTGTTTTGGAAAAGGTTGTACAAGGCGGTCGGGAATTGTTGATTATTGCGGAAGATGTGGAAGGGGAAGCGCTTGCCACATTGGTAGTGAACAAATTGCGTGGCACTTTTAAGGCAGTTGCTGTTAAGGCCCCCGGCTTTGGTGACCGCAGAAAAGCAATGTTGCAGGATATTGCGGTTTTGACCGGTGCAACGGTTATCAGCGAGGAAGTTGGCAGAAAATTAGATTCCGCTACTTTGGAGGATTTGGGTCAGGCAGGTCAGGTAAGGGTCTCCAAAGAAATGACCACCATTGTTGAAGGTATGGGCAACAAGAAGGAGATTGAAGCAAGAGTTGCCCAAATCCGTACTCAAATTGGTGAAACAACTTCTGATTTTGACAGGGAAAAATTGCAGGAACGCTTGGCAAAATTGGCTGGCGGTGTTGCCGTTATCAAGGTTGGCGCTGCGACAGAAGTGGAATTAAAAGAAAAGAAATTGCGTATTGAAGATGCTTTGAACGCAACCCGTGCCGCTGTGGCAGAGGGAATTGTAGCCGGTGGTGGTACTGCTTTGTTGCAGACCCAGACCGCTTTGGAAAAACTTAAAGTTTCCGGCGATGAAAAGACAGGCGTGGAAATTGTAAAACGCTCCATTGAAGAGCCGGTACGCCAAATTGCCAATAACTGCGGCTTGGAAGGTGCGGTGATTGTGGAGGACATCCGTAAGGGTAAGAAAGGTGTCGGCTTTGACGCTTTGAAGGAACAATATGTGGATATGATTGCCGCAGGCATTGTTGACCCCACAAAGGTTACCCGCAGCGCTTTGCAAAATGCGGCAAGTATTGCCGCTATGGTTTTGACAACGGAAAGTTTGGTGGCAGACCTTCCGCAAAAGGAAACACCAATGCCCGGCGGAGCACCCGGCGGAATGCCCATGATGTAATTCAAACAAAAAAATGGCTTCGGCGTTGCCGAAGTCATTTTTTATTCCACGGGTTTTTCGTCAATCATGTGAACAATGTTTATATTTTTGCAGTTGTTCTCTACAATGTTTTCCATATACGGCGCCAGCCATTCAGGTTTCACATAGGACTTTGGCAGGGTGGCGAGGCAGAACGCCGCCGCATCGCTTTCGGGGATGACCGGCAGTTTGGCAATTTTTCTGCCAAGAAAACGCATTACCTGCAAAATGGCGGTTGCCTCATCAAGCACATCATTGGTCGCCAGTTCCAATGTCTGAATAACGGTAGAATACGCCTTTTTCATCTTTTGCGTGCTGCGTTTGGAAAGGGCGGGGTTCTTTTTGATAATTTCAATATCCTTCTGCAAGTCCGCATTGCTTTCAAGATAGAGGTTGAACTTAAACAAACTCAATTCCCGTTTGGCATCGGTGTATTGTTGTTCCGTCCAGTTGAAAGGCAGGGCGACAATCTTGTCCAAGGCGGCTTTAATCTCACGGGGAGTGCGGGAACTTTTGGACATCTTTTCCAGTTGCCACGAGTTTAAGATTTGCACCGCTTCCAATTGCAGTTTCTTTTTCATGCGGTAGCGTTTGCAACATTCTTTTTGTTCTAATTTCATAATTTTAATCCTTTCGTTTTGCTTTTCAAGTTTCAAACAGCAAAAATTGATTTCTAAAATGGCGATAGTTTGATATAAAATGTCGCCATTCTGAAAACGACTTTTCGCAGTTTTTTTCGTTTCAAACTGTGTGTTCATTATAAAACTTTTTGTTTCGTGTGGCAAGAGGGAAGTGAGGGTAATGAGTAATTAGTAATTAGTAATGAGTAATTAGAAATTGTGGTGGGATGTTCCTGTGATTATAGCAGGAAAGTCAGCATAATGCGAAAGTAACCCTCTCCCCGGGGAGAGGGGCAGGGGTGTGGGGAAAAGTACGATAGCAATTAGAAATGTGAAATTAGAAATTAGAAATTAGAAATGATGGTGGGATGTTCCTGTGATTAGAATTAGGTTTCAGGTTTGAGGTGTCAGGTTTCAGGAAAGTTTGCAGAGTGCGAACTCTTGGCCCCTTTGTAAAGGGGCTGTCAGCGAAAGGAACATAGGTGGCTGACTGGGGATTTTTCAATCAAAGGAACATATTACAATAATTTTTCATTTTTCATTTTTAACTTTTAATTTCTTTGGTGATTAAATACTCTCTTTGTTGTTTATTGACTGTAGTTTATGGTATAATATCTATAAACTAAGCAAGGAGAAAGCAAATGGTTGATAAAAAGTTGGCCGAAGTCGGCAAAAATATCAGTGAGAAAGCCGCTTTGATTTGGAATGTGGCGGATATGCTGCGGGGTCCTTTCAAACCCCATGAATACGGCTTGGTTATTCTGCCCATGACGGTAATCAAGCGTTTTCATGATTGTTTGTTGCCTACCCACGACAAAGTTTTGCAGACCTTTGAAAAGGTTAAGAAATTGGACAAGCGGGACGGTTTTTTGCGTAAGGCGTCCGGCTACCAGTTTTATAATGTGAGCAAGTTCACTTTTGAAACATTGCTGGCAGACCCCGACAATATAGAAAGCAATTTTAGGGACTATCTGTCCGGCTTTTCCGCCAATGTGCAGGATATTATTGCCAAGTTTGAATTTGATGCGGTGATTAAGCGTATGGTGGACAGCAATACCCTTTACCTCACTATTAAGGAATTTAGCAAGGATAAAGGGTATCTTGGCCCGGATAAAATTGCCTCGGTGGACTGCGGCTATATCTTTGAAGATTTGGTACGGCGTTTTTCCGAGTCCTTTGGTGAGGATGCGGGGGCTCATTTTACCAGTCGGGATATTATTTATCTGATGACGGACATTTTGTTGAGCGGGCAGAAGATTACGGCACAAAGCAATTTGACCATTTATGATATGGCGATGGGGACATCTCAAATGTTGGGCTGTATGGAGGAACGCATCAGGGAAATTAATAAGGATGCTGAGGTTACCCTGTTTGGGCAGGAATATAACCCGTCCACCTTTGCCATTGCCAAAGCGGATATGATGATTAGGGGCGGAAACCCTGACAATATGCGGTTTGGTGATACATTGAGCGAGGACCAGTTCAAAGATTATACTTTTGACTATTGTATTTCCAATCCGCCCTTTGGCATTGACTGGAAAAAAGAGGAAAAGGCGGTTAAAGAGGAACATGCCAAGGGGGTTTTGGGCAGGTTCAGTCCCGGACTGCCCAAGATTAGTGACGGCCAGCAACTCTTTTTGCTGAACGGTTTGAGCAAGTTGTCCCAACAGGGAAAAATGGCGATTATTCAAAACGGCTCACCGTTGTTCAGCGGCGATGCGGAAAGCGGCCCTTCCAACATCCGCAAGTATGTGCTGGCGGACAATGACTGGCTGGAAGCGATTATCCAACTTTCCACTGACCAGTTTATGAATACGGGCATCAGCACTTATATTTGGGTTTTGAACAAGGACAAACCGGCAAAGCGGGCGGGCAAGGTGCAACTTATTGATGCCAGCCATTGTTATGAACAGAGGCGGAAGTCCATAGGCAACAAGCGGAACGACATAACAGATTTTTGTAGGGATTTGATTGTTTTGGCATATAAGGAATTTGAAAATAATCAACTTTATGGTGATCCCAATGGTGTATATTGCGAAAGCAAAATTTTTGATGCGGATGATTTCGGTTATCGCAAGATTACGGTGGAGCGTCCGCAAAGGGATGACAAAGGGCAGGTTGTTTTGAAAAAGGGCAAGCCGGTGGCGGATGCCAAGTTGCGTGATACGGAAAACGTACCGTTGAAAGAGGATATTAAGGAATACTTTAAGCGGGAGGTTTTGCCCTACGCCCCGGATGCCTGGATAGACGAAAGTAAAACCAAGATTGGTTATGAAATTCCTATGACGAGATATTTTTACAAATATGTGCCGCCGGAAAAGTCGGAAGATATTTTGGCACGGATAAAGGTGCTGGAAAAGGAAATTGATGAGAGTATGGGAAAGTTGATATAACCCCCCAGCCGGCTACTGAAAAACTGAGACGACAGCACCCCCTAATTGGGGGCACAAGAGTTAGAGGTAATGCGAATTTACTTGTCCGCACCAAAGGGGGCGGAGAACGATTACGCAGTGGCTTTGGGATAAAGGAGGATGGAGAGGTATGGATGAATGTACGATATATATTGATGAGGCCGGGGATTTGGGCATCAACAGGGGAACGAGATGGTTTGTGCTTGCCGGTGTTTTAATAAAAAAAGCGGATGAGAAAGCAATAAAAGTTTCTTTAAAAAGCATCAAAAACAGATTCAACTTGCAAACAATTCATTTTAGAAAATTGCATGACTTTAGTCATCGGGCATTTGTTGTCAAAAGAATTAACGAAGTTCCATTTGATGTATTCGTTGTTATTGCTGATACTACAAAATTGATATTTCCCAAAAACAATAAGAATCGAAGTGTAAGTTGTGACACCTACAATTTGGCTGTAAAAAAATTGTTGTTGGCGATACGTTCCCATTTGGCACAGTATGGATTGCTTGCTGACATTGTGTTGTCCAGTCGGGGAACATCCAGAGACAAAGAACTTATTGATTATATTAAAAACGATGTATTAGCATCTTTGGTTGCTGATGATAAGCATTTTCGTAATACGAAAGCGATTCAGGCCCCTGAATGGGAGATGCTGCAGATTGCTGATGTATGTGCCACATCTGTATTTTATTCATTGGAAGTGAGTGAGCTTTCGGGGCTTGTAACGCCTTGTTTTTATCGTTGTTTGCAGCAGCATGTTGCCAAGAGTGAATTCTATGATGTGGCAATGTGCTTGGATGATGATTATTTTGATAACAAGATACTTTGTGAGCAATAAAAAAAGAAGAATACCCGGAGCGACTACCACATGTCCAGCATGCTGGCTTAAAGCCCTCGCTTTATCCGGCGACATTCTTCTTCTGCACTTATTATATGTGATAATCAGACGATAGTCAAATGTTTTTTTAGAAAATAGGGTTAGACGTAATGCGAACTTTTTTGTCCGCCACAGAGGGGCGGGGAACCGTCTGAAGGAACACAGAAAGACGGTGGTGGGGGTGAAAGGCAGAAAAAATGCGACAAATGAGCGATGAAATGAAATTGGACAGACAAATGCAGATGTTACTGTATGATACTCATGACAGTGATGAAAAAGTCGGTGTGGTGCTTAAAGATGAGACCCTTTGGATTACACAAAAAGCCATGGCGACATTGTTTGATGTTCAGAAGGCGGCAATATCAAAACATTTGAAGAATATTTTTGAAACTGGTGAACTTGACCCTGTGTCAGTTGTTTCCAAAATGGAAACAACTGCTGCGGATGGGAAAAATTATCTTACACAGTTTTATAATCTTGATGCCATTATTTCCGTTGGTTACAGGGTTAATTCAGCAAAGGCAACCAAGTTTCGTATTTGGGCTACATCGGTATTAAAAGAATACATAAAAAAAGGTTTCGTCCTTGACAGTGAAAGATTAAAAAATTTAGGCGGGGCGGGATATTTTCAGGAACTCATTGCCAAAATCAGGGATATTCGTGCCAGCGAAAAGATATTTTACCGTCAGGTTTTGGAAATTTATGCCACCAGTATTGATTATGACCCACGGGCGGATGTCTCCTTGAACTTTTTCAAAAAGGTGCAAAACAAAATACATTACGCAGTATCGGGACAAACGGCGGCGGAAATAATTTTTGACAGAGTGGATGCACAAAAGGATTTTATGGGATTGACCGTTTTCAAAGGACTTCAGCCCACGTTGGCAGAAGCCAAGATTGCCAAGAATTATTTGAATGAGCGGGAACTTAAGGCCATGGGTCAGTTGGTTTCCGGTTATCTTGATTTTGCCGAGCGTCAGGCGGAGCGTGAAATCCCTATGACTATGGATGACTGGGCAAAACATTTGGATAAAATCCTGACCGCCAACGGGGAAGAATTGTTGCAGGGCAGTGGTACTGTCAGTCATGATGAGGCGATGGAAAAGGTGTCTTGTGAATATGTAAAATATCAGCAACGGACAATCAGCGAGGCGGAACAGGATTATCTGAACGGGATAAAACAATTACAGCGGAGTGTGAAGGACAAATGAGACCAATGAAGGACAGCGGCGGAAAACAATGCGGAATGCGTAATTCGCAATGCGGAATTAAGGGAAAGCGTCCCATGAAGGACAGCGGAATTGCGTGGATTGGCAAGATACCGCAGGAGTGGGAAATAAGAAGAATTAAATATGTTTTAAATCATAGGGACGAAATAAATAATCCTAAAAAAACAGATTTTATCCTTTCACTAACAAATGAGAGGGGTGTAATTCCATATACTGAAAAAGGGAATGTAGGAAACAAATCAAAGGAAGACATTACAACATATAAATTAGCATACAAAAATGATATTGTTCTTAACAGTATGAATGTTTTTTTGGGGTCTGTGGGGTTATCAAATTATTTTGGTTGTGTCAGTCCTGTATATTATATGTTGTATGGAATAGATACTGTATCTTGTGTAGAGTTTTATAGTTATATGTTCAAAACTAGAGAACTTGGCAATGAATTGCATTTATATGGCAAGGGTATAATGGATATTCGTATGAGAATACAGTTATCAAGTTTAGGTGATGTGTTTGTTCCCCTTCCCCCTCTCCCCGAACAGCAGGCCATTGCTGACAAGTTGGACAGGGTTTGCGGCGAGATTGACAATGTTATCACCAAGACCAAGGCGGTGGTGGAGGAATACAAGAAACTGAAACAGGCGATAATCACGGAGGCGGTAACGGGGGAGAAGCAATGCGGAATGCGTAATTCGCAATGCGGAATTAAGGAAAAATGGGCGGAAATAAAACTAAAATATTGTTTTGATTTGCGTGACGAAAGAAATTATTTGCCATTAAGTGAAGTTAATTTAATATCTCTATATACAGATAAAGGAGTAGTCCAGCATTGTGATTTAGAGGAAACGACTGGTAATAAGGCAAGTAACGCCGATGGTTATAAAATCGTGAAGAAAGGCGATATTGTAGTAAATATAATTTTGTGTTGGATGGGTGCTATTGGGATGTCCTTATATGATGGCGTTACAAGTCCAGCATACGATGTTTATAAGCCATTAGAAAATATATATGTTCGTTACTTTCATTATCTTTTTAGGACTTCGTGGTTTAGTGGTGAATGTTTTAAAGTTGGTAGAGGGATAATGGCAATGAGATGGCGAACTTATTCTGATGAATTTCGTTCTATAAAAGTGTTACTTCCCCCTCTTTCCGAACAGCAAGCCATAGTGGCTTATCTTGATGCCAAGTGTGGGGCGATTGACGAACTGATTGCCAAAAAGCAGCAACTGATAACGGAAATGGAAAACTACAAAAAGTCCGTGATTTATGAGTATGTGACAGGGAAAAAAGATGTGGGGGTGAATGAAAATTAAAAATATAATTGTTAATTTTTTACAAAAGTTATCATTTGCTATTGCAGTAATCGTTTTCGTTGCTGGCATAGGATATATTTTAAGTATATTATTTGACAAAAACCTTGATGATAAGCATTTTACAGTTATTTCAGGTATTTTTGCGGCCTTTTTAGGTGCAGTGTTTTCATATATGTTTCAAGTATCAAGAGATGATATGGAAAGAGAAGCACATAAGCGGGAAAAGGAACAAGAAAGGGAAATAAATAAAACCGAAAAAGAAAATGAAAGAAAAAATTTAGAAAAAGTTGAATTAAAATTTTGCTTTTATAAATTAAACACATTGTTACTTAATCTTGCTAAATTGCTCTTATTTGTTGATGACATTGATGTTGATAAATTAAGTAGTAAACCAGTCCCATTTGGTTGGGCAAATATTTCTCTTAATGAGAGTAGTTTAAAGTTTTTAGCAAATAAATTTCCTTTGTTGTTAGAAGGCATTTTTCAGATTGAGGCTGATAGAGATAATTTGATAAAATTGTTAGAAGATTTAAACGACATAAATTAGTATTAACAACGAGCCACTTCTTAGTGGTGGAACGGCTATAATTAAATTGATGGAAAAAAGTTCTAAAATACAGAAGGTTCAAGGAAGTATTCAAGGTTATATTGTTGGTATGTATGTAAAACTTGTTGCATTAGTAAAAGGACTTGATAATTATTTGCAAACTTATTATTGCCAAGAAAGTTTAATTGCAGGTGATATTGCAACAAATTTGAAAAAATATGAAAAATTTATTGAAGAGATGGATGAAAAAAATCCATCATTAAATTTGAAAAAAGTCAGAAAAGAGTGGGAAATTAAAATACAATGAAAGTCCGTAGAATTTCTACGGACTTTTTGAAAAAACTGTTGAAAAAATCAAAAACTTGTGATAAAATTTGCGTTACCGTAGTTTTTCTACGGCAAGGAGGAAAAGGAAATGTTAAAAAAATTTAGTGTAAAAGGGTTTAAGAATTTTAAGGATGAAATAGAATTTGACTTAACTGCCGGGGGTTATGATTTTAATCAGGAAGCGGTAAATCAGGATATAGTTAAAACAGCGGTAATATATGGACCTAATGGCTCTGGCAAAACTAACTTTGGTTATGCTATTTTTGATATTGTAATGAATTTGACAGATAAGGAACAGAGTGCTATCAGCAGAATTTTTCCGCTTTACTATCTTAATTTAGACACAGAATGTGGAAAGGCATTTTTTTCTTATGAGTTTCAGTTTGACAGAAATTATTTGATTTATTCTTATGAGAAAACTCAAATAGATCAAATTATCACTGAAAAATTGATTATAAATGGGGAAACAGTTATTGAGTATGACAAAGAAAAAAATATCAAGTTAATTAATTTGTCGGAAGCACAAAATTTGAATGTAAGGGACTATGATGGGAAAATATCATTTGTCCGTTATGTTTATCGTAACAGTATTTTAAATGATGATGAGGTCAATGGTGCAACGATCAAAAAATTTTATGATTTTGTAGAAAGAATGTTGCTTTTCAGAGATTTGGACAAGCGTATTTATGTTGGCTTTACTAACGAAAAAGGGGATATTTATGAGGGTATTGTAAAAGCAAACAAGGTAAAAGACTTTGAAAATTTTCTTCGCAAATTTGGTTTGGATTATAAACTTTATGCCACTGGGGATGGGAGAACCATTTATTGTGGGTTTAAGTACGGAGCTGCACGTCTTGCATCCATTGCTTCTACAGGAACAATAGGATTGTCCTTATTCTTTTACTGGTATATGCAAATGAAAGAGGCATCATTCGTATTTATTGATGAATTTGATGCTTTTTATCATTGGGATATTTCTAAGGAAATTATTGAAATATTGAAGAATTTGCAGGGAATTCAATCTATTTTAACGACTCATAATACTAATAACATGAGTAATGACTTGTTACGTCCTGATTGTTATTACATATTGAATACAAATGGTATCAAGTCTTTGCCTAAATGCACTGATAAAGAATTGAGATTAGCACACAATCTGAAGAAAATGCTCGTAGCAGGGAAATTTAATCATGGCAAATAAAAAAGGATTAATATTAGTGCTTTATGAAGGTACTGATGCTGAACCAAGAGTTTTGAAAACATTAAAAAAAATATTTTCGCAACTAAAAAATAAAGATAGTGTACTGTATATTGATTTGGAATTTGCATTAGGTGATAATATTTACAGTTTGTATAGCCGATTAAATAAAGATGAAGATGAAAGTATTTATGGAGTTTTGCATGAGATTTGTCCACAAGTTTTAACGGGAATAGAGGAAGACGATATCTCAGAAATATATTTGTTTTTTGATTTGGATGTTCATCATAAAACAACGCATGATGGTATTAGAACGGTTGATATTCTTGGCAACTTGCAAAAAGTTGAGGATATGCTCAAATATTTTAACGATGAAGCAGGTAATGGGAAATTGTATATAAGTTATCCTATGTTGGAAGCATTGAAAGATATTAGAAAGAAAAATTGTTGTGAAAACAGATGTTTTGTGAGCGTAAATTTGGGACGCAAATATAAGCAGGATGTAGGTGACAACCAGTGTGATTTTTCTAATATAGATAGTTTTGCAGAAGATTCATGGAATTTCTTTTGCAGTCATGCAATTCGCAAGGCAAACTGTATTTTGAATAATCAATATGCACCTTGCACTTATGATGTTGGCAAAGATTTTACCCAAGAAAAGATTTTTGAAAAACAAGGAAAATTGGTTGAAAGTAAAAATTTGGTATATGTTTTGAGCGGTTTTCCATTTTTCTTATTGGAATACTTTGGCAATAACAAATGGTCTGAATGGCAGGCACCGTCAGGTTATAAGTTGGAGAAAGCGGAGGTGTGTCCGTTAAAATGAGTATTGAAAGAACAAAAGAAAAAGATTTTGAAAGCGATATTGCAAGGCATTTGTGGTCGCCGGCGGGTGGTTATACACGCAACGAGGATATTTATATTGCCAAAGACGGTTTGTTCACCGACACCTTAATCCGTTTTGTGCAGAAGACCCAGCCGAAGGAATGGAAACGCTATGCCCAAATGAATACTTTGGACACGGAACAGAAGTTTGTTGCTGATTTCAATAACGCTTGCGACATTTATGGACTGTTACACGTGTTGCGTCACGGTTTTAAGCACCGTGGCATCAGTTTCCGTGTGTGCTATTTCCGTCCGGCATCCGCTTTGAACCAGACAGAGGTAAATCTTTACGCCAAAAATGAGATTACCTGCAACCGTCAGTGGTTTTATTCCGATGATACCAATAAATCAGTGGATATGATGATTGCGGTGAACGGTATTCCGATTTTTGCTTTTGAACTGAAAAACCAATATACGGGGCAGACCGTGCAAAATGCCCAAAGGCAGTGGATGTATGACCGCAACCCCCGTGAAATTTGTTTTCAGTTCAACAAACGGATTTTAGGGTATTTTTGTGTTGACCATACGGATGTTTTTATGACAACCAAGTTGGCGGGTAAAGATACCGTTTTTCTGCCGTTCAATCAGGGCAGTAATGGTGCCGGAAATGACGGCGGCAAGGGTAATCCGCCCAACCCGAATGGTTATCCGACCGCATATTTGTGGGAAGTGGTTTTTCAAAAGGAAAGTATGTTGGATATTTTGCAAAAATTTATCCACTTGGACAAAGACAAGAAAGTGCTTGTGTTCCCACGCTATCACCAGTTGGATGTGGTGCGTAAATTGGTCAGTCAGGTGCAGACCGATGGGGCGGGCCACAATTATTTGATTCAGCATAGCGCAGGTTCAGGAAAAAGTAATTCCATTGCGTGGGTGGCATATCGTTTGGCATCGTTATTTGATGAGGATGACAAGCCGGTTTTCCGCAGTGTGATTATTGTTACCGACCGCAGGGTGCTTGACCGGCAGTTGCAGGGAACAATATCCCAGTTTGAGCATGTTGAGGGAATGATTGATACGATTGATGAAAAGAAATCGTCCAAAGATTTGCGGGATGCGATTAACAATGGGGCAAGAATCATTGTTACCACTTTGCAAAAGTTTCCGGTTATTTACAAAGAGATAAATGCAGTGGCTGGCAAGAATTTTGCCGTTATTGTGGACGAGGCACATTCTTCGCAAACAGGCAGAAGTGCCGCCAAGTTAAAGGCGGCTTTGGCAGATACGGAAGATGCTTTAAAAGAATATGCAGAAATTGAAGAAAAAGAAGAATTGGCTGAGGAAGAAAAACAAGACAAACTGATGCAGGAACTTTTTCAGCAGGGCAGGCACAAAAACTTGTCGTTTTTTGCTTTTACGGCCACTCCCAAAGACAAAACTTTGGAATTGTTCGGCACAAGGTATGAGGACGGGTCTTTCCATCCGCTCCATGTATATAGTATGCGGCAGGCGATTGAAGAAGGGTTCATCCTTGATGTGTTGCAAAACTATATGACTTATGAAACATATTATAAAATAGCCAATACTTCAGGTGATAATCCCGAAGTGCAGTCAAGCCGTGCTGTGCAGTTTATTCGTAAATTCAAAGATTTTCATCCGCAGAATATTATGGAAAAAACGAAAATTATTGTGGAGACATTTAGGGAGAATACTGCCAACAAAATTAAGGGTAATGGGAAAATGATGGTGGTAACGGCTTCCCGTAAGGCGGCGGTAAGATTTTATCATGCCATAAAAAATTATGTGGCAGAAAACCATTATGACAACATTGAATGTTTGATTGCTTTTTCAGGTGAAGTTAAAGATAATGGGGTTGAATATACACAGGAAAAGTTAAACAAGCGGAAGGATGGGACATCAATCAGCGATGCCCAAACCAAGGCGGAATTTCACGACAATTTTAATGTGCTGGTTGTGGCGGAAAAATATCAGACGGGGTTTGACGAGCCCTATCTGCATACCATGATTGTGGACAAGAAATTAAAAGGTGTGAAGGCGGTACAAACTTTGTCACGGCTTAACCGTATTTGCCCCAACAAAGAGGATACTTTCATTTTGGATTTTGTAAATAGCAAAGATGAAATCAAAGAAGCGTTTCAGCCGTTTTATCAGGAATTGTCATTGGAGCAGGAAGTAAATGCGGATTTGATGTATCGGGTTGTGGATGAATTGCATGGATATGCAATTTATGACAATAAGGATATTCAGGCATTTTGCAAGATTTATTATGGAACTGAAAAACAAGACAATACGACACTTGGCAAAATGACCAGTGTTTTAACCCCTTGTGCCAATTTGTATAATGAAAAGACACAGGATGAAAGATATCAATTCAGGCGGAAACTGCGTTCCTTTATCAAAACCTATGGATTTGTTACACAAGTAACGAGAATGTTTGACAAGGAGTTGCAACAGGAATATTCCTTCTGTTCCTATTTGTTAAAGTTGTTGCCGGCAGATGAAAAGGAGCCGATGGATTTGGAAGGTATGTTGGAACTTAAATATTATAAACTGCAAGAAACATTTAAGGGCAGCATTGGTTTGGAAAAGAAGGCCGCAACAATTAAACCTGCCGAGAAAAAGGGTAATGCGGCAATAGACCCCAAGGACTTTTTGGATGAAATTATAAAAAGAATCAATGACAAATATACGGGTTTGCTTAATGAGGGAGACAGAGTGGTCGTGGCGGCTATGTACAGGAAACTTTCTAAAAATGAAAAGGCCATGAATTTGGCAAGGACTTCTGACCCGAAAATTTTTAAGGAAGCACAGTTCCCCAAGTTCTTTGACGAAGCGGCACAAGAAGGGTATATGGAATCCGAGGAAGCATATACTTCTATTTTCCAAAATGAGCAGAAATATAATGCAGTTATGCGTGTTTTGGCAGATATTGTTTTAAGGGAAGCAAGAAAAATCAGCGTTAAATCAATATAGTTTAGTTTGTAAATGCTAAATTTGATAAACTTATTGCAATACACAAATTAAGAGAAATTAGGAGTGCAATTCGCATTCCTAATTTTTTGCAAAAAGCATTTGTAGATTTTTGTTGCATTATATATATACATAGTTTATAATATACCATTATATGAAAGAGAGTGTGGAAAAATTTTAGCCGTCAGGGGACGGAATTTTAACTGATAGAGGAGGAAAAATGAAAAAGAGCAAATATCGTAATTTGAGTTTGGCATTGATGAGTTTGCTGATAGCGGTTCCGGTTTTTGCGGAAACCAATCCAAGCAAGGCATCTGTTCAGGACGGGGTTTATGTGCCTGATGTCAATTTGGTTGATTTGGAACGGGTGGTGGAATCCCCTCGTGAAAGAAAGGAACGTGAGGCACGGGGCGAGAAATTGCCGGCGGAAATTAACCCTCCGGTAATTGAAGAAGATGATTTAATTATCCGTGAAGCGGAGGAAGAGGCGCCCAAAGAACTGACTGAGGCACAAAAAGCATTGCTGCCCTATATCGGCAAGACCATTGTCAGCCAAAAAATTTTAGGTAATGTTAATGTTACCGAAGAACAGGTAATGGCTATGTTGCGGCAAAAGAAAGGTATGCAACTGACTGAAGCAGGTGTCAATGAGGATTTGCGGGCCATTTATGATTCCGGATTTTTCTATGAGTTGCGTCCTGATTTCAAGATTGTCAATGGTGGAGTCAGCATTACCTACGAAGTTCACGAGAACCCAATCTACAATGGTTTTGATATTCAAGGCAACACGATTATAGACCAGAAAAAGATTAATTCCTTGTTCAATATGCAACCCGGTCAGGTGGCAAACCTGCGTGAAATCAATAAAGCAGTTGCTGATTTGGAAGAGGAATACCGTTCCAACGGTTATATTTTGGCTCGTGTAAATGATGCCCATTTGGATGATGAGGGTATTTTACGTGTTGATTTGAACGAAGGCATGGTGGAGGATTTTAAGGTTAAGGGAAATGTAAAATGCAAAGACAATGTTATTTTGCGTGAAATTACTTTGAAGAAGAATCATCCTTTTAATGCGAAACTTGCCCGTCGTTCCATGCAAAGGATTCAAAATCTCGGTTATTTTGAAGATGTTAATATTAAGATGAATCCCGGCCAGGCACCCGGTGCAGTTGAGGTGGAGGTTGATGTCAAAGAAATGAACACCGGACAGTTCGGTATTGGTGCCGGCTACTCCAAAGCGGACGGATTTGTCGGGCAGCTGTCCATTGGTGACAAGAATCTCTTTGGACGTGGCGACAGTGCCAGCATCCGTTGGGAATTTGGCGGTGAAGACAACAAGAACTATGACTTCACTTATTCCAAACCTTGGATTGACAAGCATGAGACACGGATGACAATCAATTTGTACGATGTAACCAATGAATATGAAGATTATGATATTCATGCGAACAGTATTGCCCGTTATGATAAAAAACGCAGAGGTCAGGAACTGACTTTCAGCCGGAGGGCGGAGAATGAATTTATCAGCAATTATGTAACATTGAAGAATCGTGATGATATCTATAGGGGAATGGCAGATGATTACAAACGTGATTTCCAGTACTATGAGGATAAGTACAATAACCATCTTAACAGTGATAAAATAAAGAGTTACTACCCGAAGGATTACAGAGATCGTAGGGATGAGAACTTTGGTAAGACGAGATCCATTACATTAGGACGTATTTTTGATAACCGTGACAACATTTATGACCCCCATGAAGGCAAGCGTTTGGCGTTTAGTATTGAAGATGCCCATGCTTTAGGTGGGGATTTCAAATTTACAAAATATACGGTGGATACCAGATATTACTTCCGTGGTGGCGGGGAAAATGTTTGGGCATTAAACCTTATGGGCGGTTATGCCAGCGGAGATATGCCGCTTAGTCAGCGCTTTAGCATGGGTGGTAGTGAAACCTTACGCGGTTTTGAAGATGACCAGTTCCGTGGTAACAGTATGTTGAAGGGGACATTGGAATACCGTTTCCCCATTGTTAAAAAGATTCAGGGCGTGGTGTTTAATGATAATGGCTATGCCTGGGATAAACGCTTTGAAGACAGGTTCCATTTAGGAGATACCAAGAGTTCTGTAGGTTTGGGCCTGCGTATCAATTCGCCCTTAGGCCCGATTCGTTTGGACTATGGCTGGCAGGTTCGCCGTAACGGTGATGATTCCGGCAGCCGTGGCAAGTTCCACTTCAGTTTTGGCGGACAATTCTAATTTGATTTTGAGAAAGAAGGTTGAATTATTATGATGAATTTATTTGGCGGAAAGAGAATGGCAAGGGTTTTGGACATTTTTATCGCTGTTTTGTTTTTGGTCGGTTGTTTTGCATTCAGTATGAATCAGAGCAGTTTTGGCAGCTCCAGTGTTGCTGAAGCGGCTGCCAACAGTGCTATTGGTGTAGTAGATTTTCAGCGTTTGATAACTTCTGCCCCCAATATTGACAATGTGCGTACAACTATGAGAAACGAAGTTGCTGCAGCGGAGAAGGATTTTGCCAATAAAGCAAAATCTATGAGTGAGCAGGAAAAACAAAATTTTGGTAAGCAGTTACAAACACGCTTAATGAACAGGGAAAATGAGTTAATGACTCCTGTGTTGAACTCAATCAATGCGGCTATTAAATCCGTTGCCAACAAGAAGGGTTTAAGCGTTGTGGTTCACAAGAATGTGGTTGTTTTGGGCGGACTGGATATCACTGAAGAAGTTGTAAAAGCAATGAAATGAGTTC
The DNA here is from genome assembly GCA_045598345.1 of Acidaminococcaceae bacterium. GTDB lineage: Bacteria > Bacillota > Negativicutes > Acidaminococcales > Acidaminococcaceae > Phascolarctobacterium_B. The sequence continues at coordinate 57,246 of JAZLLX010000048.1, forward strand.
AGGTATCGGGTACCAGGTTTTAGGAGTTAGAGGTTAGGGATCAGATGGTTAAAAATTTAGTTATAACTTTTTTGTTAGTACTTTCAATCGCCTTGGTTGGATGTGGCAGGAGTTCTGATTTTGGCGTTGTTGATTTGGCTAAGGTGGAAAGTGAATCTGCCCAGCTGAAATCCATTCGTGAAGAAGGGATTAAGGAATTGGGTAATCTGCAAAAAGAGATGGAGAAAGCACTGAAAAACAAATCTGGGGATGCTAAAGCAAAAATTATTGCGGACTATCAGGCCAGGGCTCAGGTGGTACAGGGGAATATGGCCAACAGAATGCGTAACCAGTTGGATGGTGCGGTGCATCAGGTGGCACAGAAACATGGGTTAGGTGCAGTTTTGGCAAAGGAAGCAGTTCCAGATGGAGGAACTGACCTTACAGCAGAAGTTTTGGAAGTTTTGAAATAGTATGCAGAAAACAGTTCAAGAGATTGCCAAATTGGTAAATGGCAGCTTGGAAAATGATAATCCTGAATTGGTTATAACAGGGGTGAACGGTTTGGTAGAGGCAGGACCTACGGAAGTAAGTTTTGCAGTACCACCCTATGTTGACGAATGTCACAGGTCAAAGGCAGGTGTTATGCTGCTTGCTTTTGACGACAGAAAATTAGAGGATCGTCCAGTCATCCGGGTAGAAAATCCCCGGGTGGCTTTTGCTGTTTTATTGGAAGTTTTTCGTCCTCAGGCAGATGTGGAAAGAACGGTGAGCCAATATGCTTTTGTTCATCCCACCGCTAAATTGGGCAAAAATGTGGCAGTACAGGCCTTTGCTTATATTGACGCCGGGGCAGAGATTGGCGACAATTCAGTGATTGCCGCCCATGCTTTTGTAGGTAAAAATGCAAAAATAGGTGCTGACTGTTTTCTATATCCCAATGCAACAGTACGGGAAGATTGTGTTCTTTGTAACAAAGTGATTTTACAGGCAGGGGCTGTGGTCGGTGGGGACGGATTTGGTTTTGTTACCCAGCCGGACGGCAGGCATACCAAGGTTTTGCAAACGGGAAATGTGATTATTGAGGATGATGTAGAAATAGGGTGCAACAGCACAGTTGATAGGGCAACGGTGGGACATACCATTGTGGGAAAAGGTACAAAAATAGATAATTTAGTTCATTTGGGACATAATGTAATTGTTGGTAAAAATTGTTTTCTTTGTGCTCAAGTTGGGGTTGCCGGCAGTACGGTAATTGGGGACAACAATACCTTTGCTGGGCAGGTAGCGGTGAACGGGCATATTAAGATTGGGAATAACAATCTTTTTGCCGGCAGGACCGGCATTACCAAAAATGTTGGCGATAATATGCAAATGGGGGGCTTCCCAGAACGGCCACTTAAGGAATGGATGCGGCATGAGGCGTGGCTGAACAAGATTGAAGCACTGAGCAAGCGTGTGAAAGAGTTGGAACAAAGAGTAAATAATTTGGAATAAAGGTCAAAGAATAAAGAACAAATATGGTAGAATGTTCCTGTGATTGAAATTGGGAATTTTGCGTAGCAAAATTTTCGTTATTTATTCTTTGACATTTGACATTTGACATTTGTTCTTTGAATAAGGGGTTATGGTTTGTGATTGGTTATTGGTTAGTTAAGTTCGTAAGTAAGATTTTGTGCTGTTTGCCTGCTGGTTTGCAGCAGAAAATTGGAAATATATTGGGAAATATTGCCTTAAAGTTTTGTCCTGAATGGCGTTTGGATATGGCCATGGCAAATATTTGTGAATGTTTAGGTCTTGATAAGGACGAAGCGGACAAAATAGCCAAAGAGAGCGTTAAACGCTTTGGCAGGATGGCGGTGGAAGTCCTTTGCTTTCCTAATCTGAACAAGGATAATATTCTTGATTCTGTGGATATGGAAGGTCTTGAACATTTGCAAAATGCTTATGCTTTGGATAAGGGATTTATCATGGTTACAGGGCATTTCGGTAATTGGGAAATGTTGGGGGCCATTGTAGCACTTTTGGGTTATCCTTTGCTGTCCATAGTCAGGCATCAAAATCAAGGCAGTATGAACCGGCTGATAAATGAATACAGGGAAATGGTTGGTCAGACCATTGCTTATAATCGTGGGGAAAACAATCTTTTGCAGATTGTGCGGATGTTAAAACAAAAAAAGATTGTTGGGATTTTGTATGATCAGGATACCAATGATATTGGTGTAAAGTTGGATTTGTTCGGGAAAACTTGTGTCGTTCCTGACGGGGCAGTGGCATTAAGCCGAATTAACAAAGCCCCCATTGTGCCGATTTTTATTCATAACAGAGATGAAGGAAAATTTAAAGTTAGAATTTATCCGGCACTTATTTGTGAAAGTAAAGACAAATATGATGATGTTATGAGGGAATTAGTAGATATTCTTGAGCAGGAAGTTCGGGAAGATCCGGCAATGTGGTTTTGGGTACATGACCGTTGGAAAGACGGGCATCAAAGATTTGATAAAGAATATGACGAAAACAAGCACGGGCATCATCCGTAATTAGGGGATAGGTATTAGGGATCAGGTGTCAGGTACGAGGTTAGGGAAGGCGGGAAAAATGAAACAAAAAACTTTAGCAAAGGCAATTACATATAGTGGCAACGGGTTGCACAGCGGTCTGAAAGTTACTATGACTTTGCAACCGGCACCGGTTAATAGCGGTGTGGTTTATAAACGGGTGGATTTGCAAAATCAACCCATAATCCATGTCAGACCTGATTTGGTCAGCAGTACCGTAAGGGCAACCACAATCACGGAAAACGGGGCGGAAGTTTTCACTGTGGAACATTTGATGGCGGCACTCAGTATGATGGGTGTGGATAATGTGGTGGTGGAAATGGATTCGCCGGAACCGCCTGTGACGGACGGCAGTGCCAAAGTTTTTTGTGATTTAATCAAGCAGGCAGGACTGGTGGAACAGGAAGCGGAAAAAACAATTTATGCGGTGGACAAGGATTTTTCCGTGTATGACGGGGAACGCTATATTATTGTCAAACCCTATGATGGTTACAGAATTTCCTTCACATCCATTAACAAACACCCTTTGTTGGGAACCCAGTATTTTGATTTGACATTGAATCAGGAAAGTTTTGAAAAAGAAATAATGAGCGCCAGAACCGTGGCATTTGTGGAAGAACTGGAAATGTTGAAGAAACTTGGCTTGGGCAAAGGCGGAAATTTGGAAAATTGCGTGGTGTTTGACAAGGATAAAATTCTCAGCAAACCACGTTTTGATAATGAATTAATCCGTCATAAGATTTTGGATGTGATTGGGGATTTATATCTTTTGGGCAGTATTAAAGCCCATGTAATTTGTGTTACTACAGGGCATGCTTTTAACAGTGCCGTAGCAAAACAAATTCAGTTGTACAGAGAAGGTAAGTAAAATGGGAGCAGAGCAAAATACACCAAATTATCAGCAGATGCCGGCATTGCTTGACTATGCGGAGATTAAAAAAGTCCTTCCGCACCGTTATCCAATGCTTTTGGTGGACAGGATTGTGGAACTGGAACCAATGAAACGGGCGGTGGGAATCAAATGTGTTACGGGGAATGAAGAATTTTTCCAAGGGCATTTCCCCAATTACCCGATTATGCCGGGCGTATTGCTGATAGAAGCCATGGCACAGGTGGGGGGCATTGCGTTGATGTTCCCGGAGGAAAACCGTAATAAAATGGCGGTTTTTGGCCGGATTAACAAAGCAAAATTCAAACGTCAGGTTGTTCCGGGTGATGTATTGGTTACGGAAGCGATTATAACCCGAGTTGTGAAAAACACTATGGGCATTGTAAAATGTGTGGGAAAAGTGGACGGTCAGGTGGCATGTGAATGTGAATGTCACTTTGCCTTAGTCCAACCCAAAGATAATTGATGGAGGGTAGAAGATGGTTGCGAAAGAGTTGATTCATCCTACGGCAATCATTAGTCCCGATGCAAAATTGGGGGCTAATGTGGAGGTCGGACCTTATGCAATTATTGACGGAGATGTGGAATTAGGGGACGGGTGCAAGGTTATGGCCCATGCCTATATTCACCGCTATACAAGGGCCGGCAAGAACTGTGTTTTTTGGCCGGGCAGCAGTATTGGGGCAGAGCCGCAGGATTTGAAATTTGCCGGGGAAGTTACCTACGCAGTTATCGGTGACAACTGCGTTTTTCGTGAGTGCTGTACAGTTCACAGAGGCACGAAAGACGGCAGTGGTATTACCAAAATCGGCAATAATGTTTTGATGATGGCCTATACCCATGCGGCACACGATTGCGAGGTGGGGGACAATGTCATTATGTCCAACAATGCCACCTTGGCGGGTCATGTCATTGTGGAAGAACGGGCCATTATTGGCGGGTTGGCCGCTATTCATCAATTTACCCGTATTGGCCGTAATGCCATGATAGGCGGCATGGCAAGAATTACTCAGGATATACCTCCCTATATGATTGCTGCAGGAGACCCCGCTTTTGTGAGCGGACTGAATGTAATTGGTTTGGAACGGGCAGGGTTTGACGAAGAAAAAAGGTTGAGCTTAAAAAAGGCGTTTCGTATTTTGTATCACCAAAAGAATCGTTTGGAAGTTGCCATTGAAAAAATTGACAGGGAAATTACCCATAATGATGCCACCGAGCATTTGTTGGAATTTTTGCGTAAGGAATTGGAAGGCGGGCGTGGCATATTGCGGACACGCAGGGGATAAGTTAAGTTGAAAGTTAGAAGTTAGAAGTTAAAAATTAAGGTAATATGTTCCTGTGATTATAATTGGTAATCTATGTAAAATTAATTTTACAGCGTTTAATTTTTGATTGGTTCAGGGGTTATTTATGGAAACTTTAGGAATCCTATGCGGGGTGGGGCATTTGCCGGTGGAAGTTGCCAACAGTGCAAAAGAGCAAGGGGTCAGGGTAGTTGCTGTTGGTGTGGTACCGGGCATTGATGCGGAACTTAAAAATGTTGCAGATGCTTATTACGAAATAAACATTGGTAAGATAGGCAAGATTTTCAAAACATTGAAAAATGAAAAAGTTGTTGATGTGACTATGATTGGCAAGGTTACAAAGGAAGTGCTTTACAAAGCAGGCATGATTGTTCCTGATTTGCGGGCACTTAAAATTTTGGCAAAAGTACCTGACCGTAAGGACGACACCATTATGAAAGCCATTGTTCAGGAATTGGAAGGGGACGGCTTTCGGGTTATGAATCAGACGGAATTGATAAAACCCTTATTGCCAAAATCGGGTGTTTTGACAAAACGGGAACCCACAGCGGAAGAACTGGCAGATATGGAATTTGGCTTTCAAATGGCAAAAGCCATCGGCGGTTTGGATATTGGACAAACAGTTGTTGTTAAAAACAGGGCTGTGATGGCGGTGGAAGCCATTGAGGGAACGGATAAATGTATTTTGCGTGGTGGTGAGCTTGGCAAGGGCGGAGTGATTGTTGCCAAAACGGCAAAGCCAAACCAAGACCAAAGATTTGATATTCCCGGATTCGGTGTTACCACTTTGGAAAGTATGGTTAAGGCAGGGGCTACGGGGATTATTTTGGAGTCCGGCGGTGCATTGATTGCCGAAAAAGAAAAGACCATTGCTTTTGCCGATGAGCATAATATTACGATAGTTGTTAGGTGATTAGGTTTCAGGATAAAGGAATTAGGAATCAGGATTTAGGGGAATGAGTAATTAGTAATGAGTAATTATGGTAGAATGTTCCTGTGATTATATTTTGGGCTTCAGGTGTGCGGGGTTCTGCGAACCCTCGTCCGCCACTAAAGGGGCGGGGGACCGTCTAAAGGAACATAGAAAGACGGTGGTGGGGTGAGCAATTACGCTGATACTTTCAATTAGAAATGTGAATTGTGAAATGTGAAATGAAGGTAGGTAGTTCCTGTGATTAGAAATAGTCACAGGATTTTTACAATATAACCAAGGGAAAATTTGGAAAAGGATTGTGTGTTGACTTATAGGAATAATTTTGATAAAATTATGATAAAGTTTTTATATGGAGGGAAATAATATGATTATTCGGGCATCATCTGCTTTGCGTAATGATTACGCCGGTATTTCGGCTTTGGCAAAAAAAACAATGGAACCAATTTATATTACTAAAAACGGGGATGGGGATTTGGTGGTGATGAATATAGACGCTTTTGAGCGATACAGACAAATGTTGGAATTGCGGGAAAAGGTTTTGTTGGCTGAAGAAGAGAGATTGCAGGGAAATACAGGTTTGACAATTTCGGAAGTGCGAAAAAAACTAAAGGTATAACGTCATGAAACAAAAATGCACAGTAAAGATACTTGATGTGGCGTGGAATGATTTGTTGCGGATTCGGGATTGGTACACTTTGAATTTTAGTGAAGTTAGTGCCAATAAGGTAGTAGATGCCATTCTTAGTGCTTTAGAAAGGTTGGAATCTTTCCCAAATTCAGGTTCTGTTACGCCGGATATTTGGTTGAATGACAGGGGCTTTAGAATGGTGATTTGTAAAAAACATGTGGCAATTTATAAAATTATTAAGGGTGTGGTGTATATTTATCATATTGCCGACACGAGAATGCAATATACAAAGTTGTTTAAGTGATTAGAATTAGGTTACAGGTGTGCGGGGTTCTGCGAACCCTCGTCCGCCCATAAAGGGGCGGGGGACCGTCTAAAGGAACATAGAAAGACGGTGGTGGGGTGAGCAATTACGCTGTCACTAATGAAAAGATAAAAACTTAAAGCTTAAAGTTATGGAAAAATGTTCCAGTGATTATAGTAGGGAAGTTGGCATTGTGCGAAAGTTTGCCCTCTTTCCTAAAGAGGGGGGACCGCTTGCGGTGGGAGTTTTTGCATTATAACGAAAGCTGCAAATAGAATATAAAATACGAGAGAAGCGACAAACAGTTTATGAATGCTACGCATAAACAAAAACACCCGTCTGCCCATGTGTTCCTGTGGGCAGCCACCCTCTTCAAGAAGAGGGAAAATAACTTCGCATTAAGCGGACTTTTTTATTTTTAACCACAGGAACATATCACCATAATTTTTAATTTATCCCAGATTTTCAAGGGATTAGAAATGAATATTGAAATTAAAACAATAACCGAAAAACTTGTTGAAATTTATAAGTTTTTCGGTTATTATATTGTTGAGGTGATGAAAGATGATTGAAAGACCATACTATATGAATGTACTAAACCAATATAAAGATACCCCAATAGTCAAGATTTTAGCCGGCGTGCGGCGTAGCGGCAAATCCACACTTTTGGACATGTGGCGGAAAAAATTACTACAAGAAGGTATTAAATCCGAGCGTATAATAAAAATTAGTTATGTAATTGATGATATTCCTGTCGGTTTTGACCATCAGGCAATGTACAAAAATTTGTTGTCCAAGATCAAAGGCCGTGAAAAGCATTATCTTTTGTTAGATGAAGTGCAAGAAATTGAGCAGTGGGAAAAAGCGGTGAACAGTATATTGGAAACCCGTAATGTAGATATCTATGTTACCGGTTCCAATTCCCGTTTGATGAGTTCAGAAATTTCCACCTACCTTACGGGCAGATATGTTAATATTTTTGTCTATCCATTATCTTTTGCGGAATATTCCGTTTTTAAAAGAAAGAGCAGATTGTCCAAACGGGAACTTTTTTCCAGTATTTGCGATATGGCGGTTTTCCGCTGACAGCGTTAAAAGATTATGGGGAGCAAGAAGTTTATCAGTTGGTACAGGGCATTTATCAGTCAGTTGTGGAGGGGGATATTGTCCGGCGGCACCGTATAATGAATGTGGAAATGTTCCGCAGGGTTGCTCTTTTTGTTTTGGAAAATGTGGGTAAAACCTTTTCAGCCAATTCTATAACCCAGTTTTTGAAAGGCCAAGGGCGAAAACTGTCTGTTGAAGCGGTATATAATTATCTTGAGTGGCTGGAGAAAGCATTTATCCTTTACCGCTGCAAACGCTACAATTTGCGAGGCAAAGAAATTTTAAAGACCCAGGAAAAATTTTATGTGGCAGATTCAGCCATAAGATATTGTCAGGTTGGCTATTCGCCGGAAAGTGTTTCGGCAATGTTGGAAAATATTGTATATTTTGAATTGCGAAGACGGGGGTATGAGATTTATATAGGCAAATTAGGAACAAAAGAAATTGATTTTGTGGCAAAGAATAATGAAGGGCTTTTGTATGTTCAGGTTTGCAGAATTTTGCCGGAAAGTTCAGAAAGAGAATTTGAAAATTTGCGTATGATTAAAGACAATTATCCTAAAATGGTACTTACTTTGGATGAAACGGCCGGAGGGAATGTGGACGGAATAAAGGTTGTTAATTTGGTGGATTGGCTGGAGAATAATGCGTAATTCGCAATTCGCAATGCGTAATCTGATTAAGAATTAAGAATGCAAAATTAAGAATGATGGTAAAAATAGGGATTAGGGCTTAGGAATTAGGTATCAGGAAAGTTGGCAGAGTGCGGAAGTAACCCTCTCCTTGGGGAGAGGGGCAGGGGTGTGGGGAAAAGTACGATAAGAATAAATGTCAAAGAACAAAGAATAAAGAACAAATATGGTAAGATGTTCCTGTGATTATATTTTGGGCTTCGGGTGTGCGGGGTTATGCTAACTCCCGTCCGCACCTAAAGGGGCGTGGGACCGTCTAAAGGAACATAGAAAGACGGTGGTGGGGTGAGCAATTACGCTGATACTAATGAAAAGATAAAAACTTAAAGCTTAAAGTTATGGTAAGATGTTCCTCTGATTAGATGGAATTACCCCTTCCTTTTGGGAGGGGAGGGCCGATACTGGAACGTGGACCGGCGTGGTGAGCGATTAGGCAGTGACAGAGTTTTCTGCGTAATCCGCACCCCCAGTCGCAACCACGTTCCTAAAAGCGACAGCCCCCGCAAAGGCGGGGGCTACTCGTGTTCCTGTAATTAGAATATTTATTCACAGGTGCAGGTTTTAAACCTGCACCCTGTGGAATTGCAGAGAAGAAAGAAGTTCGCATAATGCGGGCTTTTTTTGTTTTGCTTTTCACTCAACGTTAAAAAGCATTTGGAACAGCAAAATCTCAATTTCAATGTAACGTAACATTTTGTCAATGTAACGTTACAATAAAAACCGCTTTTCACGCTTTTAATTGCGTTTTGTTGAAGAGTGATTTCAGTGGTGAAAATACTTTCAACGCAAAGAGGACTTTTATTTTCGTTCAAAACCGTAAAAGTAAAAAGTTTGTGTGACGTCACAACTTCAAATTGTGACGTCATACAAAAATCAATTTTCACGCTTTTTTTAGTTTTGAATGAGAGAATTTTTTTGAAATGAAAATAAAATGCAAAACAATGAGCGAAGAGAATAAATAATGATGATAAAGATAAAATGTAATTCAGTAGTGAATGTGTAGAAAAAATTTATGGAATGTTGTATAATACATTTGTATGATTAAAAATATGAAAACAAATAGAAGTGATTGTTGTAATAATAATGTTTTGAGCAATTTGTATGGAGGATGGCATGAAAGCAGCACTAAACAAGAAAATAATTGCCATAGCAGGAATAGTTGTTTGTCTGATAGGCGGTTGGTATTTTTACCGTCAACATAATTCTGCCAACACCGGATTTTTGACACTGTACGGCAATATTGAAAACCGGCAGGTGAATTTGAGTTTTATGGTGGACGGCAAGATTGCCAAAATGTTGAAGGAAGAAGGGGATTCGGCGAAGGCAGGGGAATTGGTGGCTGTTTTGGACAAACAGGATTATGCCGCCAATTACCAGGTGGCTTTGGCGAATGTGGGGCAGACGAAGGCGGTAATGCAGGACTGCCTTTTGAAATTTGAACGGAGCAAGCCCCTGATTAAGAACAAAGCCATTGCCCAACAAACTTATGACAGCGCCCAATATGCCTATGAAACTGCCAAAGCCAACTATGATGTGGCATTAAGTCAGGAGACAGTTGCCAAAAACAAACTGGACTATACGGAACTTTATGCCCCTGAAGAGGGGATTGTTTCCGTACGGGTGGTGGAGCCGGGCACTACGGTGGCGGCCGGTCAAAGTGTTTATACTTTGTCAAAACTGAATTCATTGTGGGTACGGGCTTTTGTCAGTGAAAAAGATTTGGGCAATATAAAATATGGTATGCCGGCAACAGTGCTGACAGACACTGTCAACCCCAATACAGGCGACAACCGTGCCTATAAAGGGCATATCGGCTTTATTTCCTCTGTGGCGGAATTTACCCCGAAAACAGTACAATCGGAAGAATTGCGGACTGCTCTGGTGTACCGTGTACATATTATGGTGGATGACAATGACGGTTTTCTCCGTTTGGGGATGCCGGTAACAGCCAAGATTGATTTTAGGGAAGGCAAATAAGTGAAAGCGGTTGAGGTTGAGCATTTAGTAAAAAAATTTTACAATGTTACAGCCATAGACGATATTTCCCTGACGGCAGAGACAGGAAAAGTTATCGGACTTATCAGTGCTAACGGTGCAGGGAAAACGACTTTGCTGCGTCTGCTTACCGGTCTGTTAAAACCCACCAGTGGCACAGTAAAGGTTTTTGGCGTTGACCCGCTGGACAGGGCAAAAAGGGCGGCAACTTACGGCATCGGTTATATGCCGCAGACAACAGGACTTTATGAAGATTTGACGGTTCTGGAAAATCTGAAGTTTTATGCTGATTTGAAAAAAGTTCCCTATGACTTTGACAAGTTGCTGGAATTCACATCCCTGACACCTTTCCAGAACAGGTTGGCTGGTGACCTGAGCGGCGGCATGAAAAAGAAATTAAGTTTGGCATGTACTTTTTTGGGTCACCCCAAACTGATTGTTTTGGATGAGCCGGACACCGGCGTTGACCCGGTTTCCCGCAGGGATTTGATGACTATGGTTAAGACCTTAATGACACCGGAAACGGTGGTTTTTTGGTCTTCTTTTTATTTGGACGAAACCTATGGTTTTTTTGATGATGTTTTTGTGCTGAACAAAGGAAAACTGATATTCCACGGCAGACCTCAGGAATACGCCGCAACTTCCGACCGGTTTGAAGAGCAAATTATTCAACTGATGGGAGGTTTGACAGAAAGGCAGTCGGACATTGGCAGGGATGTTCCTGACAGCAAGGCGGTGCCTGAAAAAGTGGTGGAAGTGGAGAATTTAGTCAAGAAATACGGTGATTTTTATGCGGTGGCACCATCCAGTTTTCAAGTACGGCGTGGAGAAATCTTTGGCTTATTAGGTTCCAACGGTGCGGGGAAATCTACCTGTTTCAAAATGTTATGCGGCTTGACGAAACCCACTGCCGGAACAATCAAAATTATGGGAAGGGATATAGCGGAACAGGGTTCGGATTTCCGTTCCCAAATTGGTTACCAGACCCAGCAATTTTCCTTGTACGGAACAATGACGGTACGGAAAAATCTAGAATTCTTTGCCGCCCTTTATTTGGGATATGGCATGGCTTATAAAGAGCGGGTGGAGAAAATAATTCATAGTTTCAATTTGGAAGCGGTGGCGGACAGGCCTTTGGAGGAATGTTCCGGCGGCTTTAAGCAGAGGGTGTCTTTGGCGGTCGCCTTTTTGCATTATCCCCAAATCCTGTTTTTGGACGAGCCCACCAGCGGTGTGGACTATTTGAACCGCCGTGTAGTGTGGCAGCATTTACGGGCAATGGCGGCAAAGGGTATAACTATCCTTATCACTACACATTCCATGAATGAGGCGGCATTGTGTGACAGAATTTGTCTGTTCCACAAAGGGGGGATAATCGCCATAGGAAGCCCTGAGGAATTGCAGGTACGGGCTGGAACAAAGACAATGGGAGAGGCCTTTATCAAACTGGTACAAAAAAGTGGCTCATAAAAGTGCGTAATTCTACAAAAAAGTGGCTCATAAAAGTGCGTAATTTTACAAAAAAGTGGCTCATAAAAGTGCAAAAATAATTTAAATGTGGTAAAATACAATAAACGGGAGGGTGGCCAAATGAAATATTTAAGGCGTAAGATAGACATTTTTCTTGCTGAATGGAAGAAACGTGCAAATGCACATCCATTGATTGTGAAGGGGGCAAGGCAAATTGGTAAAACAGAATCTATTATGCAGTTTGCCAAAAATAATTACAAAAATGTTGTTTATATTAACTTTGTGGAAAATCCATGCTACAAAAAAATAACTCAGGACGGATATTCTGTGGCAGACATAGTCAAAGGTATCAGCTTAATCAACCCCTTATTCAAATTTCAGGCACATAAAACGATAATTATTTTTGATGAGATGCAGGAGTTTCCTGAAATTGCCACTGCATTGAAATTTTTTTCCTTGGACGCAAGGTTTGATGTAATTTGTACCGGTTCATTGTTGGGGATTAATTACCAAAGAATTGAAAGCAACAGTGTCGGTTACAAAGAAGATTATCTTATGCATTCCATGGATTTTGAAGAATTTCTTTGGGCAAAAGGATATAAGAATGATGTGGCTGACGAACTTTTGGATTGTTTGAAGAATGTTCGTCCTGTTGGTGAACTTCTTCACAAGGTTATGAAGGAGCTTTTTTTTGATTATTGTATTTTGGGTGGGATGCCGCTTATTGTACGGACATATATTGAGAGAGGCAGTTTTGAGGGTGTCTTACGCTTGCAACAACAACTTCATCTTGACTATAAAGAGGACATTTCCAAGTATGCAGTGGGATTGGACAAGGCAAGAATTTTGAATGTATATAATCATGTGGCGGTGCAACTGGCGAAAGAAAATAAAAAATTCCAAATTTCTAAAGTGGCAAAAGGGGCAAGGTTCAGTGATTACAGAGGTTGTATTGAATGGCTGGAAAATTCCGGACTGATAAATGCTTGTTATTCTTTAGGGTTTCCGGCACTTCCTTTGGGCGGTAACTATGTGGACAATAAATTTAAACTTTACTTTGCGGATACAGGACTTCTTGTGGCACTTTTGGATGAGGAGGCACAAATGGATTTAAGGACAAATAAAAACTTTGGAGTGTACAAAGGTGCAATTTTTGAAAACATTATTGCGGAAGCATTGGTTAAGCAGGGTTTGAAGTTGTATTACTACAAGCGTGAAGATTCTACATTGGAGATTGATTTTTTTATGAGAACTCCAAAGTATTTGCTGCCATTGGAAGTTAAGGCGGGTAACAGTCAAAGCAAATCGCTTAAAGAGATGGTGAAAAGTCCAAAATATAAAGATATTGTTTTTGGGATTAAATTGGCAGATGCCAATATTGGGTTTTCCGATAATGTTTATACCGTACCGTTTTATTGCACTTTTTTATTAAAGAAATGGCAATTAAGTTTGTAAGCACTATTCCCAAAATTAGGAAAGTTTTATGAAAATACTATTTGCTCTGATACGTAAAGAAATAACGCAAATTCTCCGTGACCCTATGGCTTTGATTACAGCGGTGCTGTACCCTTTGCTGGTTGTGTTGCTCAGTGTTTATTGCATTCAGTTGGATAATTTGCATGTCAAATATGGCATCCGTAATGAAAATCCTTGTGCGGAAACGGCAACATTGGTGGACAGTTTTGATAAAAATGAATATGTAACTGTCTGTTATTATGACAATGACACTACGGCGGAGAATGATTTGGCTGATAATGAAATTCAGGGAATAATAACCATTCCCAACGATTTTATGCAGAAGTTGGAACGGGGTGGGGAAGCAGAAGTGTTTTTGGCTGCAGATGCGTCCTTCCCCAACTTGGCGAATTATGCCCAAATGTATGCAGAAGGCATTTTAAACAACTGGTACAGTCAAAGTAAATATGCTATTGGCAAGCGTCCGCCCGTTGTCAATATTAATATCAGGGCATGGTATGACCAAGAATTACAGACCAAAAATTTTCTGCAAATCATCATGTTCGGCTGTTCACTGACTACAATCAGTATTCTTTTTGCCTCACTGGTAATTGCCCGTGAATGGGAAAATAATAATATGGAACTGCTTTTGGCTACGGATGTTATGCCGTTTCAGATAATCGCTGCCAAATATATCGTTTGTTATTTGGTGGCAATTATTTCCTGGCTGATAAATTTGTTCTTTGCTTTATTAGTTTTTCAAGTCCCCTTCCGTGGTAATGTGGTGGTCTTGTTTTTTGTTACCTCTTTGTATATTTTGTGTACTTTGGGTATCGGACTGGGGTTTTCCGCCTATTACCGCAGCCAGTTTTCCGCTGTTTTTTCGGCCACCAGTTTTGGGTCGTTGCCACCGGTTTTGCTTAGCGGGGCAATTTTCCCTATCAGTTCTATGCCTCAGTTGTGGCAATGGGCACTGAATTGTTATCCGGTTACACATTTTGTTGTATTTTTAAAAACTGAATTTTTGGCAGGCGCTTACATTGGCTACGCAATATTTGTTTCAGGACTTTTATTACTTTTTGCTTTTGTGAACGGATGGATAGTTTATTGCTTCAGCCCAAGGAGTTTGGACGAATGAAAAATTTTTGCTGGCGTGTTTATACCTTAGTAAAAAAAGAATTTGTCCAGATTTGGCAGGACAAAAAATTACGGAATCTGATTGTTGTTGTGCCTTTGGTGCAAATGTTCCTTTATGTTGGAAATGTTACGTTGGAAGTAAGAAATTTGCATTTGGCGATATTGGATTATGACAAGACCTATGAAAGCAGGGAACTGATCAGCAGATTTCAAGATTCGCCCTATTTTCAGAACGTAATATATTTTGAAGACCGTCCGTCAATGGAATATGTTATGGATTTGCAAAAAGTTGAGATGTGTCTTGTTATCAATAACGGCTTTGCCGCCGCCATTCACGGGCAAGAGCCCTGTGAAGTGTTAGTGGCTGTGGACGGACGTAATACCAATGTGGCGGCCATGGCCGCCGCTTATGCCACCCGTATTGTGGCATCCTATTCCGCTCTTGTTACTGTCAGTTCTGCCATCCCACCGGATTTACTCATAAGAAACCGCTTTAATCCGGAATTGAACTGGACTTGGTTTAGTGCCATATCCACCATTTGTTCATTGATGCTCTCTGTGGTTATTACTATTGTAGGGATTTCAACTGTTAGAGAAAAAGATATGGGAACTATTGATCATTTATGGATTAGCCCCTTAAGCCGTAAAGAGTTCTTACTTGGCAAGACATTGGCTACGGCTTGTATTGGCGTGGTTTTATTTTTGGTAATATCAATTTTGGGCATAGTGCTTTATAATGTACCTCTTAATGGAAGCTATTTGATGTTTTTTATCAATGGTCTTTTGGGGATTATGGCCCTTTGTGCTATTGGCGTTTTAGTGGCATGTTTGTGTAAAAACCAATTTCAGGCATCAATTTTAGGTGGTTTGTTGTTGTTTGCACAATATATGACAGGTGGGACTATTAGTCCTGTGGCAGACATGCCAATAGTTGTTCAGTATTTGACTTTCTTTAATCCTTACCGGTGGTTTTTGGCAAACAATTTGGGCATTTTTCTGAAAGACATGAGTTGGATTACATTTGGCAAACATTGTTTGTATCTTGTGGCGGATATTGTTGTTTGTTTTTATTTGGCGGACAGGGTTTTGAAAAAATACAAGGATAAGTAAATTTATCTTATGGTTTCAACGTGTTTTGTTGAAGAGCGATTTCAGTGATGAAAACGCTTTCAATGCAAAGCGGACTTTTCTTTTCGTTCAAAACCGTAAAAGTAAAAATTTTTAATCTCGCGATTTTTTAGAATAATCTCGCGATTAAAAAAAGATTGTTTCACTGTTTTTTCAGTTTTGATTGAGAGAATTTTTTTGAAAGTAAAATGCTTGAGGTAATTCACAATTCAAAATTCACAATGCACAATTTAATTAAGAATTAAGAGTGCAGAATTAAGAATGATGGCAAAAATAGGGATTAGGGCTTAGGAATTAGGTATCAGGAAAGTTGGCAGAGTGCGGAAGTAACCCTCTCCTTGGGGAGAGGGGCAGGGGTGTGGGGAAACATTGGATTACGCTGATACTAATGAAAAGATAAAAACTTTAAACTTAAAGTTTATGAATGCTTCGCATAAACAAAAACACCCGTCTGCCCCTGTGTTCCTATGGGCAGCCACCCTCTTCAAGAAGAGGGAAAATAAGTTCGCATTAAGCGGACTGTTTTTATTTTTCTCTTGCTTTTCACTTCACATTAAAAAGCATTTGGAACAGCAAAATCTCAATTTCAATGTAACGTAACATTTTGTCAATGTAACGTTACAATAAAAACCACTTTTCACGCTTTTAATTGCGTTTTGTGGAAGAGTGATTTCAGTGGTGAGAGTGAAGAGAGGAGAGAAAGGAATTTGAAAGAAGTTCTTTGCGATTAGAGTCGGAGAAAATCTTTCATTCAAAACAGCAAAATTGTAAAATCAAAATGACGATATTTTGATAAAGAATGACGTCATTTTGAAAATCAATTTTCACGATTTTTTCATTTTTGAATGAGAGAATTTTTTTGAAAGGTAAAATGCTTAAGATAATTCACAATTCAAAATTCACAATGCACAATGATGGTAAGATGTTCCTGTGATTATAATAATATGTTTTGAAAATAAACAAGGGGCAGAATGATATCAGACCATAGTCAGTATGATATCATTTTGCCGTTGAAGCAAAAAGCAAAACAAAAAATTTTTTCGTGAGTGTCAATCTCACTATGAGATCTCCCCAACTCTCACTATGAGATTGAGCGTATAAAAAAATAAAATAGCAGCAAATGTTATTTTGATTGTGATGGAAAGCATAAAAATATTTTTCTTCATTATATAATAGACATGAATTCTAATTTTATAACCAAAACGGGAAGAAATTTTAAAATAAAATAGAAAGTAAAAAACGCTTACGATTGAATGTCGTAAGCGTTTTTATTCTGTTAAATCTTCAATGACGGCGGCGATGTTATCAAACTTTCTGCTACTTAAATTTTCTAATCGTTTTATTATATTTCGCATTCGTTCCGGTTTGGCAACAGATGTATTAAAAAATTCTGATGGGGTAACGCCTAAATAATCACAGATAAACAAGAATGTGGACATGGAGGGCATGGCTTTACCGAGTTCAATGCGATTGATATAACTTGGGTTTTGCCCTAATGACAAACTCATATCTCTTGCTGAAACACCTTTTTGTGTTCTCAATTCGTTTAAGCGTTTTCTAAAATCGTCTTCAAACATTTTTATTCCTCCTAAAACATTATATGTTGTCTAAAGATAATTTTAGAGTATTTTTTATCTTAAATGTATTGAAATAAGATAAAAAATATCTTATAATACAGCAAATAAGATTTTTAATACATAACTTTGTGTATGTATTAGAATGAAGGAGGAATTTATATGAGAAAAACAGGGAAGAAATCGGCTTTGGCGGTGGCTGTGGTGTTGAGTGTATGGGGAGTGGGCTTTGTGAACAGTCGTGTTGAGGCAGCAAATTTTGGAGCCGGTGGAGTAAGTAAGTTGTTTGATGATACAGCAGTAACAAATGCTACTATGGTACCAAGTCCAACGGGAACAAAACCATCTGAAACTCTTAGTTTTCATGGGATTGAATTTTATGTTGTCGAAAATGTTATGGTAAGTGGTAATAATTATTTAACTCTTTTTGCAGCAAATACCATGAGTCCTTACTCTCAATATAGATCGGATCCCGGTTACGCTGGAGATATAGCTGAATCTATAAGGCAAAAAGCATATGGCAGTAGTAGTTTGTATACTGCAATGGAAAATCTTTACTCTAGCACATTTGCAAATGATAGTATTATTCAAGAGATAACATTGAAAGAAAATTTGCCGGCAGGTGGTAATTTTTATGGTTCGGAATTGACTTTAAAAAATAGTTATGGTAATGATTTAAAAGCACATATTTGGGCACCAAGTAAGCAGGAAATTGGAAGGTGGACAGGAAATGATACACAACGATCGTCATCTGATAGATGGTGGTTACGCTCGCCTGACTATTCTGTGGGGGGTCAAGCATTCTATGTATATGACAATGGCTTTGTTGGTTTTGATGTTGTGACAATTAATATGAAATTACGTCCCGCATTACAAATATTGAATCAGATATCTAATGTGTTTAGTTCAAAAATTGTTATTCCTACAAATGGAATATTTGCTGCTGATACAGATAGTGGCACTGCAATAAATTATAAGATGAATAGTGCGGCCGATAGTCCAATTTTTACAACATCAAGCGGTGTGATTTTGGATGGAACAAAGATTGCTATCAGTTTAACGGATAGTACGACTACAGGTTATGTTGCAACTGGTTTATTGACCAAGGAAATAGATTTAAATAAAAATGACACATGGGAACATTTGAATGGAGAATTTGGAACAGCTACTAGCACAGAGGGGATTTCTTATATGGCTCAGGTAAGTGATAATAAATTGGATTTTCAAAATGTAGATATTGGTACTGACTATACATTAAAAATTTTTGGCTTAAAAACAGCAGATAATACAGTAACGCAACTAGCGGATAACGCTATTACTGGTTTGAGTATGGGTAATGATGGTAAGCTTCATATGAAAATAGGAGATGTTTACAATAATGGCATAGCAGTTACTTTAAAGGATGATGGTGTAGTGGATGTGATCGGGGATGCTAACAATAATATAGTAGTTGGTGGGGGTAATAGCGGTATTATAAATTTGAATACATATGTATATAGTGGAACTATCAGCAATGATGGCACTTTGACATTTGTTGGCAGTAATGGAAATTTGAGTGGAATATATAATGGTACTGGTACGGTAAATATTGGTAATGGTGATGCAACAAGTGATAAAATCACATCAAACGTCACTATAGGGGTAGTGAATATTGCGGCTGATGGAACATTGGAAACAAATGCAGATAAGTTAGGTGGAGAGATATTAAATGCTGGTAACTTGAATTTGATTGGCGGAACATTGGTTCAAATGGTTAGTGGTACAGGCAATATTACGTTTTGTGAAAACGTCAGTGCAAATGCTAATAAAATAGCAACTACAGGTGCGAACACTATAAGCGTTGGTAAAAATTTGACGTTGACGGATGGAACGCTTGGTCAGACAATAAGCGGCGATGGTAATATTATTGTTAGTGGTACAGTTATTTCTAATGCTTTGATTGCAGTTAAAAATTTGACTGTGGATGGAGCAGGAGAATTATCTGTTGCTCCTGATAATTTGCAAATTGATAGTGCGGATATTAACAACATAGGTACTTTAAAATTGACTAGTGCAGGAACTCTTGATGAAAATATTGATGGTTCTGGGACATTGGTTTTAGAGGCGGGAATTGGAGTGGTTGAATTTACTGGTATTCATATTGACAATAAAGTTGAGATTAAAACTGGTGCAATTCTTGATCCTAGTGCTGATGTTTTCGGAGATGATGTAACTGTTAACGGTATACTTGAACTTGATGGTGGTACTTTGTCTGTTAATACAAGTGGCAGTGGTACTACAAATTTTAATAATATAGTAACGGTTGTTAATGGAGTAAATTTGGGAAGTGTCAATAATGTAAACGGAACTTTGAATGTGTTGGAACATATTACCGCAGGTGATATTACTTTTAGAAGTGGTAGTACCTTGAGGGTGGATGGTAATAAAATTCAAAGCATGGCCGCCATAACAGGTATTACTAGTGTTGTAATTGAAAGTGGTGCCAAACTTTATGTGAGTAATGCAGTAAAAGATACACAGTATAAAATTCTCGTAGGAAGTGGAATTAATGTATCAAGTTGGACGGATGACAGCTCAATGGGAAATGGGTTTCAAGCAAGTTATGGATTGATTGTAGATACAGATAATACTACCGTTGCAGGAACAGGATTATCAGAATTTCATATTCAGTTTAAAGAAGACCCTAATGCAATTGAGGATTCTGATATAGGAACAATTATTAAGGGATTGCCTATGGATAGTGAACCAAAACAATGGATTGAAAAAATTTCTGTCAATCAAAATAATACAGTGGAAAAAGGGAATACAATTAATACTATGGTAAATATGGGGAATTTGGCGAATGTTCAAAGTGGTAGTTTTATGATGAGCAATTACATAGTGGATGAAGTATTTAATAATATTGGTGTTGTAAGGCGTAACATTGTCAGAACAGAGAAAGCAAAAATATTAAATACAGAATGCACACCAAATAACAGCTATGAAGAACAAAAATATGGCAAAGAAGTGTGGGCGTCCTTTATCCATAGCAAAACCAAAATAGAAGGAATGAAAACAGGACACTTGGAACAGGACAGCACCCTGCAATACAACGGCACGGTAGTAGGTGTTGACCTGTGGAGCGGCAGACACGGTTTTGGTGGGGTTGCTTTAACTTATGGTGATGGCAATTTCCATTCAAGTCAACAAGTAAGCAATGTAAAGAACGATGCGGACTACTACGGCATAAATGTATATAACAGACAGGACGTGGGCAGATTCAGTTTCCAATATGACGCAGGATTTACCTATGCCAAAAATGATGTAACCATGAGTACGGCAGGTGCGGATGATGTAACAGCCAAACCAAAAGTACGGGTGTACAGTGCAGGGATTAAAGTGGAAGAACCGCTAAAAATAGGCAGGGCGGCAGAAGTAGTACCCTTTGCCGGAGCAAGATACACCTTTGTAAAAACTAAGGAATACCAAAACAGTTTGGGGCTTGGCTATGATGTGGACAACCAACATTTAGTGAAGATACCCGTAGGCATGAGTTTAAGGACAAAATACTTGGACAAATCAGGATGGAAATTAGGGACAACCCTGTCAGGGGGTTACAGTTGGAACTTATGCAACAGAAGCAGCCGGCAACGGGTAAGTTTTGGCGGTTACAGTGATATGATTGACTTTGACATAGCGGACAGAGGGGAATATTTTGTCAACGCAGCAGTACAAGCGGAATATGAAAATCTCTTGTTTGAATTGGGGTACAATTATAGTAAAGGTAAAACGACAAGAAATAATAAGTGGTATTTTAATGCTAATTTGGGATTCTAAAAAAAATTATGGATTAAGATTATGATATTTTCAAATCATATTTCATAGTTAAGTTTTACATAGTGCTAAGTTTCCCCACACCCTTTTATTCCCTCTCCCAAAAGAGAGGGTTGGGGAGTTTTTATCTTAAGGTAATTCCGTAGTTTCCATGTGTGTAAAAAATTTAAGCAAAAGCGTGAAGCGGGAAAATCACCCGATTTTCTTCAAATTTTAGGAGAAAATCGGGTGATTTTCTATGTTGGCGAATGGGCGAGGGGGTTTTGGAGAATTAGTAATGAGTAATTGTGGTAAGATGTTCCGGTGATTATATTTCAGGTTTTAGGGATGTTGGCAGGGGTTGTAGGGGGACGGGTTCTTGCCGTAGGCAAGGTTCCGCACCCGGGCAAAGCGTTGCTTTGCACAATGTTGGTAGACAGTGATTAGTTTTCTGCGTAATCCGCACCCCCAGTCGCCTTTCTTTGTTCCTTTAGGCGCCAGCCCCCGCAAAGGCGGGGGCTACTCATGTTCCTGTAATTTGTTATATAATCACAGGAACGTATTACTTTCATTGTGAATTGTGCATTGTGAATTATAGTGCGAATTTCCCTTGCAATGGACTCAAATTTGTTGTAAAATAAACATAAGTATTTGGGAGCGTTTATGGCAGATAAGGATGTAACAGAAAAAACTTTAGAAGCGTATAATGATGTGTTTGCGGATATTATGAATGTACTGCTCTTTGACGGTAAAAGAGTGGTGCATCCCCGCTCATTGCATGACGCAATCACAGTGTCACAATACAAGTTTGATGACAAACTGCACGAACAGGAAAGGGATGTGGCGAAATTCTGGAAAAAGGGCAACATCCGCCTGGCACTGTGCGGCTTGGAAAACCAGACCAAAATTGACAAGGATATGGTGCTGAGGGTTATCGGCTATGACGGTGCTGTTTATAGGGGACAACTGACGGAGGGCAAAAACAAACGTCACCGTTATCCAGTTATAACACTGGTTCTGTATTTCGGCAGTCAGCGGTGGAATAAATATACAACACTGCGGGAACGGCTGAAAGTGCCGGAAGGATTGGAAAAATATGTCAACGACTACAAAATCAACGTGGTAGAAGTGGCATATTTGGATGATGAAACAATAGAAAAATTCCGCAGTGACTTCAAAGATGTGGCAAAATTCTTTGTGGCACAGAGGACAGGCAGGAAAGTGGAGTTCAGTTCACGGGAACTGAAACATGTGGATGAAATACTGAAACTTTTACAGGCGGTATCAAAAGACACGAACATATTTGAAATGTTTCATGATGAAGATGAAAGAGAAGGAGGAAAGACAACAATGGGTAATTTGTTTAAGAGATATGAAAATGAAGGTATAAGAAAAGGACGTGCAGAAGGCATTGCAGAAGGTGAGGTAAAAGGTTATAAGTATGTTGCGGCAGAAATGATAAAAGAGAAAACGCCAATCAGTATGATTCAAAGATTTACAAAGCTTTCTTTGGAGCAGTTGCAGAAATTGTCCGAGGAATGTGGTGTGGCTTTGGTGATGGGATAATTAGGGCTAAGGGTGAAGGCCTAAGAATAATGCATAATGCGTAATCCGTACCCCCCAGCCGCTGAAAAAGTTAAAAGTTAAAAATGAAAAATTATGGTGGGATGTTCCTGTGATTATAATATCATTCGTAGGGGCAGGTTTGTAACCTGCCCGAAGAACAGGCGATAAAATAAGAACATACGGGCGGGTTTGAAACCCGCACCCTACGGGAGAAGTTGTAAATTGATAGTTTATGAATGCTTCGCATAATGCAAAAACTCCCGTCTGCCCTTGTGTTCCTGTGGACAGCCACCCTCTTTAGAAAGAGGGAAAAAAGTTCGTATTATGCGGACTTTTTTATTCTAATCACAGGAACGTTTTACCATAACTTTAAGCTTTAAGTTTTTATCTTTTCATTAGCGACAGCCTAATTGCTCACCCCACCACCGCCAACACGCTCCCGTAGGCGGTCCCCCGCCCCTTTATGGGCGGACGAGGGTTCGCATTAAGCGGACTTTTTTTACTCTAATCAAAGGAACTTTTTACCATAACTTTAAGCTTTAAGTTTTTATGTTTTCATTAGAGACAGCGTAATTGCTCACCCCACCACCGCCAACACGCTCCCATAGGCGGTCCCCCCCCCCTTTATGGGCGGACGAGGGTTCGCATTAAGCGGACTTTTTTTATTCTAATCAAAGGAACTTTTTACCATAACTTTAAGCTTTAAGTTTTTATCTTTTCATTAGCGATAGCCTAATTGCTCACCCCACCACCGCCAACACGCTCCCGTAGGCGGTCCCCCGCCCCTTTATGGGCGGACGAGGGTTCGCATTGTGCGGGCTTTTTCATTTTGTATTGTTTTTTCTTTATAATGTGGTATAATATAAAAGTGTTAAAATGTCTATATAGATACAGATGGCTATGAAAATTCTTATCAGTGCAGGAGAAGTGAGCGGGGATTTGCACGCCGCCGCTATTGCACGGGAGTTAAAAAAAATAGATAGTGATATTCAAATTTTCGGCATGGGCGGGGAGGAATTGCGTAAGGCCGGGGGCGAGGTGCTTTTTGATATTAAGGAGCACAGCGTTATGGGTTTTATTGAGGTCATAAAGCGTTTGCCGAAACTTTTTAAGTTGAAATCCGATTTCGGCAAGTTGATGGACGAAAGAAAACCTGATTGTTTTATCACTATTGATTATCCGGGTTTCAATATGAAACTGGCAAAGATGGCTCATGCCAAGAATATTCCTGTGGTTTGTTTCATCCCTCCGGGGGCGTGGGCTTGGCACAGGAGCAGGGCTAAAGAAGTGGCGAAGTTTGCCACCAAGGTGGCTTGTATTTTCCCCTTTGAGTATGATGTTTATAGGGAAGCGGGAGCAGATACAGAATTTGTAGGGCATCCCTTATTGGATATTGTGAAGCCGTCTATGACGGCGGAGCAGGCCTGTGAGTTCGCAGGCAAGCGGCAGGGACATCCCTTGGTTTTGATTATGCCGGGCAGCCGACTGATGGAAATAGAAAAGATGTTGGATGTGCTTTTGGCAGGGGCAAAGATTTTGCAGAAAAAACATCCTGAGATTGATTTGGCAATGCCCCGGGCAACAACTATTCCCAAAGAATTGTTGTTAAGTAAGATTGAAAAATATGGTCTGAACATAAGGATTACGGAAGGCAATAACTATGATTTGTTCAGTGTGGCGGATTTGGCTTTGGCCACCAGCGGTACGGTGACTTTGGAGGCAGCCATTCTTGGATTGGGGAGCGTTATTGTCTATCGCACCAGTTGGTTAAATGCTTTTATTGCCAGATTGGTTTTGAATATTCCTTTTATCGGTTTGCCAAACATTGTGGCAGGACGGCAGGTGTTGCCGGAATTGTTGCAGGAAAATTTTACAGCGGAAAAGGTGGCGGCGGTGGCGGAAGAACTTTTGGAGCCGGAACGCAATAAGGTTATGAAAAATGACTTGGCGTTTGTCCGTCAAAAATTAGGCGACAGCGGAGCGGTACGCCGGGTGGCGGAATTGGTTTTGCGGGTTGCAAAGTCAAAGAACAAAGAATAAAGAACAAAGAACAAATGCGGTAGGGAAAACTAAAAATAAATATAATAACTGTCCATATTTGTAATTTGAAATAGGGGTTTGTGATGAGATTATATCTGCGGCTTCTGAAAAATATATTGCCTTACAGGTGGCGTCTTTTTTGGGCGGGGATTTGCACAATTTGTGCCAGTGCCGCCATGGTTTATTTGCCTTGGATTATTAAAAATATTGTGGATCAGGTTTTGCAGGATAAGAATGTGGAACGGCTGACCTACATTGCTTTGAGCATAATCGTGGTATTCATTCTCCGTGGCTTTTTCAGTTACGGCCAGCATTATCTGATGAGTTATGTGGGACAGCGTGTGGTTATTGATATGCGGCAGCAGGCCTTTGAAAAACTGCAACGCCTGCCCATGTCGTTTTATGACAAGAACAAAACGGGTACCATCATGAGTTATGTGACCAATGATGTGAGCGCTTTGCAAACCGCTTTGGTAGATAATGTGGTGGAACTGGTTACGGAAAGCGTGGTGCTGGTTGCCAGTATTGCGGCTATGATTTATTTGGATTGGAAACTGTTCCTTTTCACCGCTGCAACTTTCCCCTTCGTTTTGTTGTTCATTGATTATTTCGGCAAGAAAATCCGTAAGTCCGGCGCCCAAATTCAGAGCGTGGTGGCGGATATAACCAGTGTATTGCAGGAAAGTGTTTCCAGCGCCCGTGTGGTAAAATCCTTTGTGCGTGAGGATTACGAAATTCAACGGTTCGGCAAAGAGAATATGGACAATTTTTATGCCAACATGAAAAATGTCCGTTTGAATGCCATCCTTACTCCTGTGATTGAACTGGTGGCCGCCATTGGGGTTACGGCTATTCTTTGGTATGGCGGCAACAGTGTAATTAAGGGATATATTACCGCAGGTTCATTGGTGGCTTTCTTGACTTATGCTGTGAATATCAGTAACCCCATCAAGCGGCTCAGCAAGGTTATTGCTGCCATTCAGAAGGCCTTGGCGGCGGCACAGCGTGTTTATGATTTGCTGGATTTGCCGGAAACGGTACAGAATGCAGAGGGGGCAGTTGAATTGCCGCCGGTGCAGGGCGTGGTTGAATTCAAGTATGTGGACTTTGCCTACAACGAGGGCGAGCCGATTTTGGCAGATATTAATTTCGCATCCCAACCGGGACAGGTGGTGGCCTTCGTCGGCCCCAGCGGTGCGGGGAAGAGTACCATTGCCAGTTTGTTGCCCCGTTTCTATGATATTACCGGCGGTGAAATCACCATTGACGGTTACGATATCAGAAAAGTTACTTTGCAATCCCTGAGGGAACAGGTGGGGATTGTGCCTCAGGAAACATTGCTGTTTAACGGCAGTGTGTATGACAATATTCTGTACGGCCGTTTGGATGCTACGAAAGAAGAAGTGGAGGCGGCGGCGAAGGCGGCCAACGCCCACGACTTCATTATGGAATTGCCCAATGGCTATGAAAGTATGTTGGGCGACAGGGGCGTGAATATCAGTGGCGGACAGAGGCAGAGAATTGCCATTGCCCGTGCCATTTTGAAGAACCCGAAGATTTTGATTTTGGATGAAGCGACCAGCGCTTTGGACACAGAGGCAGAGCGGGTGGTACAGGAGGCCCTTGACCGTCTGATGGTGGGGCGTACCAGTTTTGTTATTGCCCACCGGCTTTCCACAGTTAAGAATGCTGACCAGATTTTAGTGTTGGACAAGGGCAGAATTATTGAGTCGGGCAGTCATGATGAACTTTTGGCATTGGGCGGCTTATATGCCCACCTTTACCAAATTCAGTACAGGGATAAGGAAAACAGCGATGCCGCTGTTGTGGGGTAGATAATGTATTTTCTTTATAATTTGCTCATAATTTTGGTATTGATTTTCTTCGTGATACCATACTATACATACCGCCTGATGACGGAAAAGGGCTTCAGCAGGCGTTTCCGTCAGTCCATGGGCAGCGTTAAGGACAGCGAGATTGCTAAGGTTATGCAAAAGGACTGTGTGTGGATTCACGGGGCCAGCGTGGGGGAAATTGTTGCCACCAGTCCTTTGGTAAAACAGATCCGTAAGGAAATGCCGGGACGGCCGATTTTGGTCAGTGCTTTTACGGTGGGCGGTTATGATATGGCGAAGCAGATTATTCCCGAAGCGGACGCCATTATTTATTTCCCTTTGGATTTGCCCTTCGTTTCCGAGTCCTTAGTCAAGAGAATTAAACCCGGCGTGTTTATGCCGGTGGAAACAGAGTTGTGGCCCAATTTCCTGCGTTCCTTGCGGGAACGCCATATACCTGTAATGATGGTGAACGGGCGTATTTCCGAAAAGTCCGTTAAGACCTACCGTTATATGTACGGCATTTGGGATGATATTCTTAACACGGTTACAAGGTTCTGTATGCAGTCCAGCATTGATGCGGATTACATTGCATCCTTGGGGGCGGACAAGAGCAAGATATTCGTTACGGGCAATACGAAGTTTGACCAGACCTATGCGGAAGTTACGGATGAGGATTTAAAAAAATACCGTCAGCAGTTAGGCATTGAAGGGGCATATCCGGTAATCGTGGCGGGTTCCACCCATCCCGGTGAAGAAAAGGCATTATTCAGGGTTTTCAAAGAAGTCCGTAAAAACTTCAAGGATGCCCGTTTATTGATAGCACCCCGCAAACCTGTGCGTAGTGCAGAAATTGCGAAATTAGCTGAGAGCAACGGCTTTGATGTGGGTTACCGCAGTAAGATGTTGGAACACGGGGCAGAAACTCACAGTGTAGTAATGTTGGACACCATCGGTGAATTGGGCAGAATCTATGCAGTGGGTGATTTGGTCTTTGTGGGCGGTTCTTTGGCAACTACCGGCGGACATAATGTGTTGGAACCGGCGGCACATGCCAAACCGATTTTGGTCGGGCCTAACATGCAGAACTTTAAGGATTCCTATGCTTTGCTCAGCAAAGTGGGCGCTTGCAAGATGGTAAAAAATGTTGAGGAATTGATTTCCGAAACATTGGCTATCCTGCAAAATGATGAACGCCGTCAAAAAATGGGGGATGCGGCTTGGCAGGTAATTCAAGAAAACAGGGGGGCGGATGTGCGTTCCATTGCTTACCTGAAGGACTTGATGCAGTTATATGAAAAACCCTCACAACGCTATGCGGATTATCCCGTCAATGTGCGTAATCTTACAGAAGCGGGGAGCGGATCTTTGCGGCATGGGGACGCACTAATTCAGTATATGACCCAATTGGCGTACGGACCGGACACGCCCTTCAGCGGTTGGTTGTTGCTGGTATTTTTGCGTTTGGTAAGTTATCTTTATAAATTTGCAGTACAGACGAAATTGTCATTGTTCAACTGGGGGATTTTGCGTAAGGTAAAATTGCCCGCTTATGTTATTTCTGTCGGTAACCTGACAGTTGGTGGCACGGGAAAAACACCTACGGCACAGAAAATTGCAGAAATTATGAGCAAGCGTGGTTACAAGGTTGTTATTTTGAACCGTGGCTACCGTTCCCATTGGGACAAGCATATTGGTGTGGTGAGCGATGGCAAGCAAATTTCTATGACTGCCTATGAGGCGGGGGATGAGGCATATCTTATGGCTAAAACCCTTCCTAATATTCCAGTCATTATCGGTAAAAATCGTGCGGTTACGGGCAAATATGCGGTGGAGCATTTCCAAGCAGAAGTTATTGTTATGGATGACGGATACCAGCATTGGCGTTTGGCACGGGACTTGGATATTGTTTTGGTAGATACCATCACCATGTTCGGCAATGGGAATGTGTTGCCCCGTGGTATTTTGCGTGAACCCTTAAAGAATTTGAATCGTGCGGATCTGTTTATATTCACGAAGACCGATCAGTCCAGCGTCATGAATAAGATTTTGTTACGGGAAACTCTTGACCGTTACAACAGCAAAGCGCCTGTAGCGGAGTCAATTCACAAGCCGCAGAATTTTGTGGAAATTGGGGACTGGTACAATAATGCAGGAAAGCAAATTTCCTTAGAGTCATTACAAGGCAAACAGGTAATTGTGTTCAGCGCCATTGGTAACCCCGTTTCTTTTGAGCAGACAGTTGTGTCAATGGGTGTGACTTTGTTGGAGGCGGTGCGTTACCCTGACCATCATGATTATGGTATGAGTGAAATGCAATATATCAGCGACAGGGCGAAGGAACTTAATGCGGTTGCGGTAATAACAACCGCAAAAGATGCGGTAAAGATTCCTACGGAGTTCATTTATTCCGACAGGAAGATGCCGCTCTATGTGCTGAATATGGAAATTGAAATTACGGACAATTACGAAAATATAGAAAAAATAATTAGTCAGGATATGACAAAAGAAGGCGTTAAAAAGTGAAAAAAATTTGTATTATTCCGGCCCGGTATGCTTCCACCCGTTTGCCGGGAAAACCCTTGCAATTAATTGCAGGAAAGCCAATGATTCAAAGGGTGTATGAACAGGCGATCTTGGCACAAAAAGTTTCGGAAGTAATTGTGGCAACGGATGATGAAAGAGTTTTCCAGGCAGTGGAAAAATTTGGCGGAAAAGCCGTAATGACAAGCACCAAGCATCGCAGCGGCACGGACCGTTTGGCAGAGGTGGCGTTGCAGTACCCGAAAGTTGATGTAATTATCAATGTGCAGGGGGACGAACCCATGATTCCTCCCAGTATCATTGATGCTTTGGCTGAAGCGTTTGAAAAGGACAAGAATTTGGTGATGGCAACTATGAAATGTCCTATGCTGGAGGAAGAATATGCTGACCCGGCGGCGGTGAAAGTGGTAACGGACTTGAACGGTTATGCACTTTATTTTAGCCGCAGTTTGATACCCTATCCCCGCAACAAGGATGATTTCAAAGTGTACAAGCATGTGGGAATATATGCTTACAGAAGGGATTTCCTTTTGCAGTATGCAGTTTTAGAACCCACCGAGTTGGAAAAAACAGAGTCCCTGGAGCAACTTAGGGCATTGGAAAACGGTTACAAGATAAAGGTTTTGGAAAGTGATT
This sequence comes from Acidaminococcaceae bacterium, assembly GCA_045598345.1. Classification (GTDB taxonomy): domain Bacteria; phylum Bacillota; class Negativicutes; order Acidaminococcales; family Acidaminococcaceae; genus Phascolarctobacterium_B. The sequence goes on from JAZLLX010000048.1 coordinate 86,813, forward strand.
TCCGTGGTGTTGGCGTTGATACGCCTGAGGATTTGGAGAAGGTCAATAAGATTTTTGAGGAGAGAAAATGAACATTGTTGAAGTAGGCAAATACAAAATTGGTCAGGGGCAACCCCTGGCGTTATTGGCAGGCCCTTGTGTGTTGGAGGGCTTTGAACGGAGTTTGATGATTGGCAGGGAAGCCAAGAAAATCTGTGAAGAATTAGGGATTCCTTATGTGTTCAAGGCAAGTTTTGACAAAGCCAACCGTTCCAGTTACAGCAGTTTCCGTGGCCCCGGCATTGAAGAAGGATTAAAATTGTTAGCGGCTATAAAAAAAGAATTGCAGGTGCCGGTGGTAACGGATGTACATGAGCCATGGCAATGCGAGAAAGCGGCAGAGGTTGTGGACATTCTGCAAATTCCGGCATTCCTGTGCCGTCAGACGGATTTGGTTTGGGCGGCTGCTAAAACAGGCCGTTGTGTTAATGTGAAAAAAGGTCAGTTCCTTGCACCTTGGGATATGAAAAATGTCATCGGCAAGGTGGAAGAGGCGGGCAATAAGAATTTACTTTTGACAGAGCGTGGTTCCAGTTTCGGTTACAACACTTTGGTAACGGATATGCGTGGTTTGGCGATTATGCGGGAACTGGGTTATCCGGTGGTTATGGATGCCACCCATTCAGTACAAATTCCCGGGGGCAAGGGTACCAGCAGCGGCGGCCAGAGTGAATATGTACCTCACATGGCACGGGCGGCAGCAGCAGTTGGGGTTGATGCACTTTTCCTGGAAGTGCATGACAATCCGGCAGAAGCGCTGAGTGACGGACCGAATATGGTGGCACTGAAAGATTTGAAAAGATTGTTAAAGGATGTTTTGGCGATTGATAAGATAGTCAGAAGGTAAAAAATAATGCGTAATTCGCAATGCGTAATGCGTAACCATAAAAAATAAATGTCAAAGAACAAAGAGCAAAGAACAAATATGGTAAAATGTTCCGGTGATTATAATTTGGTTTCAGGTGTGCGGAGTTATGCGAACCCTCGTCCGCCCATAAAGGGGCGGGGGACCGACACAGTTTTTAAGGTCGGTGGTGGGGTGAGCAATTACGCTGACGCTAATGAAAAGATAAAAACTTAAAGCTTAAAGTTATGGTAAAATGTTCCGGTAATTAGAATTTGTAAAGTCAGCATAAAGCGAAAGCAACCCTCTCTTTGGGGAGAGGGGCAGGGGTGTGGGGAAAAGTACGGTAAGAAGTTTGAAATAGATTTTAGGGAGAAAAACTATGGAGAAATATTTAGAGCAGGCGCAAGAAACCTTGCGGTTGGAGGCGGAGGCCATAACAGAATTAATTCCTCGTATTGATGATAATTTCCGTTCCGCAGTGGAAATGATTGTTAATTGTCAGGGACGGGTGGTAATTACAGGCATGGGGAAAAGCGGACATATCGGCAATAAATTAGCCGCCACTTTTGCCAGCACCGGCACGCCAAGTTTCTTTTTGCACCCGGCAGAGGGTGTTCACGGTGATTTGGGTATGGTTACTTCCCAAGATGTGGTTTTGGCATTGAGCAATAGTGGTGAAACGGCGGAGGTTTTGAATATTCTACCCAGTTTACGCCGGATTGGCGCCCGTGTAATTGCCATGGTGGGAAAAGCGGACAGCACTTTGGCAAAAGCCGCAGACATTATTCTTAATGTGGGTGTTTCCAAAGAGGCCTGCCCATTAGGGCTTGCTCCTACAAGCAGCACCACTGCCTGTCTGGCTTATGGTGATGCTTTGGCTATGGCTCTTTTGGTACGGCACAAATTCACTAAAGATGAATTTGCCATTTTCCATCCCGGTGGAGCGTTGGGACGCAAATTGCTTTTAACAGTGGAACAGGTTATGCATAGCGGTGCAGAAAATCCCTTGGTACATGCTGATACAACAGTCCAGGAAGCGCTTTTTGTCATTACAGACAAGGGCTTGGGGGCTGTGAGTGTTGTTGATGATAAAGGTATGATGTTGGGAGTGTTGACGGACGGGGATATTCGGCGTGGCCTGCATAAAGGTGTAGATTTTCTGCAAAGGTCAGTGTCTGAGTTAATGACCAAGTCGCCCAAATATATCACTAAAGACAAATTGGCGGCGGAAGCGTTACACTTGATGGAATCAAACATTCCGAAACCTATCACGGTTTTGCCTGTGCTTGATGAAAGCAAAAAAGTTGTAGGACTTTTGCACATGACGGACTTGGTCAGAAAAGGTGTTGTATGAATTTGAAAAAAATAAAACTTCTTGTTCTTGATGTGGACGGAGTTTTAACTGATTGCAAATTATATATTGGCGGTGAAGGGGAAGTAATGAAGGCCTTTTACGGTTTGGACGGATTGGGTATCAGCATTGCTTTCCGTAATGGTCTTGAAGTTGCCATTATCACCGGCAGGGACAGTAAAATTGTTCCGTTTCGTTGTGGGGAACTTGGCATAAAGCACTATTATTTGAAAATCAAAAACAAAACGGAGAAACTTCATGAACTTATGCAAGAGTTGCATTTGACGAAAGATGAAGTTGCCTATATGGGTGATGATTTGAACGACTTGGCACCTATGAGCAGTGTTGGCTGCAAATTGGCACCGGTTAATGCGGTTGCAGAAATTAAAGCAATAGCAGATTATGTTACTACTGCAGAAGGTGGTAAAGGTGCTGTGCGTGAAGTGATAGAGAAAATTTTGCAAGCCCAAAATAAATGGGAGCAAATTGTAGCAGAGTTTAAGGTTCAGGGAACGGAATGCCGGCAATAGGGGGAAGAAAATTAGTAATTAGTAATTAGTAATTATGGTAGGATGGTCAGGTGATTATAAATTGGGATTAGGGGTTAGAGGTTAGGGCTTAGGGAAGGTAAGATGTTCCAGTGATTATAGCATTAGGTTTCTGGTGTGCGGGGTTATGCGAACTCTCGTCCGCCCATAAAGGGGCGGGGGACCGACACAGTTTTTAAGGTCGGTGGTGGGGTGAGCAATTACGCTGATGCTAATGAAAAGATAAAAACTTAAAGCTTAAAGTTATGGTAAAGTGTTCCTGTGATTATAGTGGGAAAGGTTGGCATAGTGCGGACTTTTTCCGCCCCAGGCGTGTGGGTTGAATTGTGTCCAGTGGACACAAGAGGGACCAGCGACAGTTTTTTGGTGGCTGGTGGTGGGGTCGCACGCTTGTAGTTAGAAGTTATAAATTTCGGTAAAGAGTTCCTTTGATTATAACAATGGTTAGTATTGTATTTAGTTTAGTTCTTCAGTCGCAGAGAGCGACCCACCCCGTCTTGCCCTTCTATGTTCCTATAAGCAATCCACCCCGCCCACGCCTGGGCGGGAAAAAAGTCCGCTTTATGCGAACTTTCACTAAAACCTGAAACCTAAATCGGATTTATAGAGGAGTTAAATGTTATATTTTACACTTAAAACATTAAGCAAAATAATAAGTTTCTTGCCGTATCCTTTTGTCATTGCTTTGGGCAAAGGGGCAGGCGTGTTGTATTATTTTATTGCCAAAAAGCAAAGGGTAAGGGCGGAAGTTACCATCCGGGAACGGTTGGGATATACGGAAGAGGCGGCTAAAAAAACTATTCAGGATTTGTGCCGCAACTTGGGCATGACATTTTTGGAAATTCTTTACATGCCTGCGTTGAACAAGCAGAACATCCGCCGTTATGTACATTTTGACCAACAACAGATTCTTTGGGAAGTACTGGGGAAACAGCATGGGGCGGTTTTGGTGGCTTGTCACATGGATAACTGGGAATGGTTGGGAGCGACTTTGACGCTTAATGGTTTCCCTTTGAGTTCTGTGGAAAAACCCCAACCCAACCGTGTTTATTCTGATTTTATGAATGAATTACGGCGTGGGGTAGGACAGGAAATATTCAGCCGTGGCACCAGTGAAATTTTAGGTTGTGCCAGAGCATTAAAAAAGGGTCGTATGTTGGGATTGGTGGCAGACCAGGACGGCGGCTATGACGGCATCTTTGTTCCCTTCTTGGGCAAGATGGCATCCACACCCCAGGGGCCCGCATATTTTGCCAGAAAATTTAACGCACCAATTATTCCTATTTTCATTGTCCGCAATAATGATGGTGTGGGTCACAGGGTGGTTGTGGATGAACCCATTGAGTATGTCAATACGGGCAACAAAGAGCAGGACGATTACAATGTTACTTTGGCTTATACACAGCGGGTTGAGGCAATTATTAAAAAATATCCTTCCAACTGGATTTGGTTCCAGCATCGTTGGAATACGCCTTTTGGTGATGAGAAAGAGGGAACTAAGGAAGAAATAAAAGTTGCCCAAACAAGTGCTTTTGAAGATATAAAATATTTTCTGGCAATGATTCATATTCCTAAATTTGTACGTTATATTTTGGCGGCCATATTGTTTGCGGCAGCGATTATTACATGGCTGATGTTCAGCGGCAAGAGCCCCATGGAAGTGAAGCTGGATAACGGAGTTACGGCAAAGTTCAACGCCACTCTCAAGGATTCGGAAATTTCCCGTGAAAAGGACGGGAAACCCTTGTGGCATTTTAAGATTGACGAAATCGTTAACGACCAGGTTTCCAACAAGACCTTCCTCAAAGGCATTAAGGGCAAGATATATCGCACTGACGGTACATATGTGAACGTGCGGGGCGATGAAGGGGAAATGGAAACTGACAGCCAAAATTTCCTGCTCAGGAAGAATGTGGTTGCTGTTCATTCTGAAGACGGGAGCAAAATGACCGCAGAAGAATTTACGTGGGAGCAGAAGACGGAGATTGTCCGGGCAACAGGAAATGTGGAGTTTTGGAAAGGCGATTGGTATGTAAGAGGGGATAGGGCCGAGAGTACCAGTGCGTTCAAAAAGATTCGTTTGATCGGAAATTGCAGGATGGTAAGAAAGTAGGTTTCAGGGGAATTAGTAATTAGTAATGAGTAATGAGTAATTATGGTAAGATGTTCCTGTGATTAGATTTTGGGTTTCAGGTGTGCGGGGTTATGCGAACCCTCGTCCGCACCTAAAGGGGCGGGGGACCGACACAGTTTTTAAGGTCGGTGGTGGGGTGAGCAATTAGGTTGATACTTTTAGTTAGAAGTTGTAAGTTAGAAGTTATAAATTAAAGGTAAGATGTTCCTGTGATTATAAATAGGGATTAGGGTTTAGAGGTTAGGGAAGGTAAGATGTTCCGGTGATTATAAATTACTAATTTGAGGTGTAGAGGAGAAAT
>JAZLLX010000049.1:0-17329 GCA_045598345.1 Acidaminococcaceae bacterium
TAAAACAACTCGTCAACAAAACACAATTAAAAGCGTGAAAAGCGATTTTCAATCTGTCAACAGATTTACCAAATATGTTGACAGATTAAAAATAAGATTTTGCTGTTCCAAATGCTTTTTAACGCTGAGTGAAAAGCAAAATAAAAAAGTCCGCTGAAAGCGAACTTAACTTTAATCTACAATTCTGTAGGGTGCGGGTTTCAAACCCGCCCGTTCTTTCTTTTCTTATCGCCCTTTCTTCGGGCAGGTTACAAACCTGCCCCTACGGATAATATTTAATCACGGGAACACGAGTAGCCCCCGCCAAAGAAATTAAAAGTTAAAAATTAAAAATGAAAAATTATGGTGATATGTTCCTGTGATTAAAAAAAGTCCGCTTAATGCGAACTTCTTTTTCCCGCCCAGGCGTGGGCGGGGTGGATTGCCTATAGGAACACAGAAAGGCAAGACGGGGTGGGTCGCTCTCTGCGACTGAAGAACTAAACTAAAAATCTCTTGCTAACCAATGTTATAATCACAGGAACTATCTTCCATTAATTTATAACTTCTAACTTACAACTTCTAACTCGTAGTATGCCACCCCCCCACCAGCCACCGAAAAACTATCACTAGTTCCCCGCCCCACGCCTGGGGCGGAAAAAGTCAGCACTCTGCCAACTTCCCTGCTATAATCACAGGAACATCTTACCATAACTTTAAGCTTTAAGTTTTTATCTTTTCATTAGCGACAGCGTAATTGCTCACCCCACCACCAATAGAAATTAAAAATTATAAGTTAAAAATTATAAATTATGGTCAATTTTCGGCTTTGCCGAAAATTCCCTATTATAATCAACGGAACATATTACCATAATTTTTCATTTTTAATTTTTAACTTTTCATTCACTTTTGCCCCTTTAGGTGCGGACAAGAGTTCGCATAACACCGCACACCTGAAATCCAAAATCTAATCACTGGAACATCTTACCTTCATTTCACATTTCTAATTCTTATCCTACTTTTCCCCACACCCCTGCCCCTCTCCCCAAGGAGAGGGTAACTATTGCACTCTGCCAACTATCCTGATACCTAAAACCTAACTATATAATCACCGGAACATCTTACCACAATTACTCATTACTAATTATAAGAATCTTGCCCCCACAATCGCCACCAAAAACACTATCATCATTATAAATGTCAGATAATCCTCTTTGCGGTAGGAGAGTTCGTACATCCTTGTCCGTCCTTCCCCGCCCCTGTAACACCTTGCCTCCATTGCCGTTGCCAGTTCGTCTGCCCGGCGAAAGGCACTGACAAAAAGCGGTACTAAAAGCGGCAATGTATTTTTTATCCGTTTCACCAAATTCCCCTTGCCAAAATCCGCCCCCCTTGCCTCTTGTGCTTTCATAATCCTGTCCGTTTCTTCCAAGAGTGTGGGAATAAACCGCAGGGCGATGGTCATCATCATGGCGATTTCGTGAGCCGGCACCCCAATACATTTCAAGGGACGTAAAAGTTTCTCAATGCCGTCCGTCAACACAATGGGAGATGTGGTAAAGGTGAGTACACTGCTGAAAAGCAAAAGCAATGTCAGGCGAAAAGCCATCTTCGTTCCCAATTCCAACCCTTCTTTTGTAATGCTCATAAATTTCCATTGCCAAAGTATTTCCGTGCCGGGATAGGTAAAAGCGTGAATTATAAAAGTAATTGCCACAATCAGCCACACTGGTTTCAAAGACCGCACCACCATCATTATGGGCAGACGGCTGAGCAATACCACCAAAATACCAAATGCCGCCAAGATGCCATACACCAAAGGTGTCTTTGCCAAGAAAATGGCAATAATGTATATGAGAGTTGCTATGAGTTTCGTTCTGGGGTCAAGTCCGTGGACAAAACTGTTTCCCGGGAAATATTGTCCCAACATAATTTCGCCCAGCATTACCGCCACCCCTTTGCTGTTTTAATTTCTTTGAAAAGTTGCTCTTCGTCCTGCACCATGGGCAGTTGCATACCTCGTTTTGCCAAAAGGTAATGCAGTTGATAGACCTCCGGCTCTTCCAGTCCCAAATTCAAAAGTTCCTCACGATGCTCCGTAAAAACCTGTGCCGGCTTGCCGTCAAAAAGAATTGCACCATCTTCCATAACTATCATCCTGTTGGCATAGGCAGCCGCCTCTTCCATACTGTGGGTAACCAAAATCACCGCAGGATTTTTTTCTTTATAAAGTGCCATAATTTTAGCAAACAGGTTACGCCGTCCCAAGGGGTCAAGACCGGAAGACGGCTCGTCCAAAATGAGATAATCCGGCTCCATAGCAATCACTCCCGCAATGGCCACCCGCCGCATTTGTCCGCCGCTTAACCGCAAAGGATTACGTTTGGAAAACTCATCAAAATCCAATCCCACAAATTGCAAAGCGTTCTTCACCGCCGCCTCAACCTGCTCCGGCGATTTTTGTTGATTGCGGGGGCCAAAGGCAATATCTTCATACACAGTTTCCGCAAAGAGTTGTGCCTCTGGATATTGGAACACCATGCCCACTTCCCCGTCTTCAACGGTTACACTGCCCGTATTAGGATGCAAAAGCCCTTTCATAATTTGGATAAGGGTACTTTTGCCGCTGCCAGTATGCCCCACCAAAGCAACGATTTCGCCCTTCTTTATTTCCAAGGTAATATCCCGCAAGGCCTGATGTGCCATAGTGGTGCCGCTCATATATGTGAATGAAACATTGTTTAATTTGATGGACATAAACCTTCCGCCAACTCCTGATTTGTAATAATTTGCTCCGGCAATTTTGCCCCACGCTGACGCAGTTTGTCACTCATACGAACTGCGAGAGGTGCTTCCAAAGAATATTTTTCCAGCAATTTGTTTTGACTGAAAATTTCCTTGGGGCTGCCCTGCATCACAATACTGCCCTTGTTTATGACAATCACCCTGTCCGCCTGAAGCGCCTCCGTCATATAGTGTGTAATGTAAATCATGGTAATATGCTTTTCTTTGTTCAGTCGCAGAGCGGTATTCAACACTTCTCTACGCCCCGCCGGGTCAAGCATGGCGGTGGGTTCATCCCACACAATGTATTTGGGTTCCAATGCCAAAATGCCAGCCACCGCCACCCTCTGTTTTTGTCCGCCACTTAAGCGGTGGGGAGCATGCTTGGCATAGGGCAACATATCCACCGCTATCAGAGCATTATTCACCCGTTCCAAAATTTCTTCGCCGGGTACACCAATATTTTCTGGACCAAAGGCCACATCTTCTTCAACAACTGCCGCCACAATTTGATTGTCAGGATTTTGGAAAACCATGCCCACTTTCTGACGGATTTGCAAGAGTTTATCCATGTCCGCAGTATTCAACCCATCCACAGAAACCTCACCCTCCGTAGGCAATAACAGGCCGTTAAGATGTTTGGCAAGGGTACTCTTGCCACAGCCGTTGGCGCCGATAATAGCCACAAATTCCCCGTCCGCAATTTCCAGATTGATATCTTTCAATGCCTCAACTTCCTGATTTTGGCTGTCCTTATAAATATGTTTAAGATTTTTTATTGAAATCATAATTCTTATCCTTTTGAATTAAACAATCTGCCTTTCCTTTATTTATGACCTATAGTCCTATTCTTATCGTACTTTCCCCACACCCCTGCCCCTCTCCCCAAGGAGAGGGTTACATTCGCACTATGCCAACTTTCCTGCTCTAATCACAGGAACATCTTACCACATTTGTTCTTTATTCTTTGTTCTTTAACATTTATTCCTTGTTAAAGTATCAACCTAATTGCTCACCCCACCACCGTCCTTCTATGTTCCTTTAGACGGTCCCCCGCCCCTTTATGGGCGGACGAGGGTTCGCATAACACCTCACACCTAAAACCTGATATATAATCATCGGAACATTTTACATTCCCTAATCCCTAACCTCTAACCCCTAATCCCTATTTATAATTTTTTGGAACATCCCACCACAATTACTCATTACTAATTACTCATTACTAATTTCAACAAATATTCCTTCGCCGCCTTCAACTGCAAATCCTCTTTCGCTGTATCAGGAATTTCCACCTTTATATCCGGCTCAATGCCAATATCATTAATACAAACTCCGCTGGGGGTGTAGTACTTGGCAATGGTTACTTTCATACCCGTATTGGCATCACCCAAGGGATACACCGCCTGAACACTGCCCTTGCCAAAGGTCTTCGTGCCAACCAGCACTCCTGCTTTGGTGTCCTTCACCGCCCCTGCCACAACTTCACTGGCGCTGGCACTGCCTTCGTTCACCAAAACTGCCAAGGGCCAACGGACTTTTTCCAAATTGGATTTTGCCACTTGCTTTTCACCTGATTTGGTGATGGTACTGACAATCACCCCTTTAGGCACCAACTGCTGACAAACGAGAATGGCTTGGTCTAACAATCCGCCCGGGTTATACCGCAAATCTAAAATCAAACCCTGCATTCCCCCATCAGCAAGTTTATACAACTCACTTTTGAAATCCTGTGCCGTATTGTCATTGAACTGACCAATACGGATATAACCAATTTTCTTATCCGTTCCATCCAAGGCCTTGCCTATAACACTGGGTGCCTTAATCATGCCACGGGTGATTTTAACATTCCTTTCCTTGTTGTTTTTATCCAACAAAGTGACTTCCACCACCGTGCCCACTTCCCCACGAATGGCATAGGCCACCTCGTCCATGTGCATAACTTTTGTGGGCTTGCCGTCCACGCCGATAATTTTTTCACCGGGTTTTACGCCTGCTTTTGCGCCGGGGTTATCCTCCAAAACAGAAAGAATGACATAATCATCCCCTCTTTTCCCGAATATCACACCAATACCCCCAAAGCCGCCTGTCCGCATTTCTTCAATGGCGGCAAAATCTTTTTCATCAAGAAATACGGTGTAGGGGTCTTCCGTTCCCTTTAACAGACCGCTGATGGCACCACGATAAAGTTTGGCATCATCCAGTTCGCCTACAAAATGATGACGGAGCATACCCAGTGCATAAATGAATTTGGCGGACTCCAAGGCATCCCCCGTAATGCTCCTAATCTGTGCCGCTATGAATATAAGGGCGAAAACAAAACCGCCCACCGCACCGATACAATATGGAATTAATTTTTTACCATTAAAATTCATCTGTTTTATCCTTTGACAATTAAGTCGTAGTTTCCCCACACCCCTGCCCCTCTCCCCAAGGAGAGGGTTACTTTCGCTTTATGCGTAGTTCTCAATCCCCAGTCAGCCGCCTATGTTCCTATCGCTGACAGCCCCTTCACCAAGGGGCCTTAAAGTTCGCTTTATGCCGACTATCCCTAAATCCTGCATCCTAATTCCTTTATCCTAATATAATCACAGGAACATCTTACCTTCCCTAATCCCTAACCTCTAACTCCTAATCCCTATTTATAATCACTGGAACATCCTACCTTTAATTTATAACTTCTAACTTATAACTTCTAATTTAGTATATGTTGTCTTTCTCACTGATATACTTCAACGGGTCAACTATGTCACCATGCACACGCACTTCAAAATGCAAATGGGGACCGGTTGCCCAGCCGGTTGCGCCGGAGGAAGCCACCTCATCACCCTGATGGACGAAATCTCCTTCGTTGCACTTTATAGAACTGCAATGGGCATAAAGAGTCACCAAACCCTCACCATGGTCAATCATCACAGTATAACCGTAACCGTCCATCCACCCCGCATAGGTAACAGAACCACGGTTGGCCGCTTTAATAGGTGTGTTATAGTCCACCGCAATATCCATACCCGAATGATATTTGGTTGTGCCAAAAACAGGGTGAACACGCCACCCTGCGTAGGATGTAATTACACCACAAGCGGGCCAGATAAAATTATCCGCCTTATCTGCAAAACGCTGGGGATTGGCCTTTTCCATTTCCCGCAGCATCTGGCTGATTCTTTCGCTGGTTTCAATCAGTTTGTTATATTGCGTTTCCTCTTTCAGTTCCTCATCTTCAGCGGCTTCCAAAAGTTTCCTGCGTTTTTCTTTAAGTTCCGCCATTGCTTCCTGATCCTTTGCAATCTGTTCCTGATTTTCCTTGGTTTCCGCCAATTCCCTTGTCTGACGTTCCGTGCGTTCTTTAATCTCTTTCACGGTGGAATTGATTTCCCGCAACATATCTATATCACTGGTTACAACCTTTTCCAAAAGATACATTCTGCCAACAAAATCGCCAAAATCCTGTGCCCCCAAAAGCACATCCAAATAATTGACTTGTCCTGACATATAAATATCTCTTAACCGCTTGTGATAAATATGTTTCCGTGACTGGAACTGGGCTTTCTTCTGCTCCAGTTTCGCAGCATTATCCTTTAAGCTGACCTCCAGTTCCCCTTCCCTGTTTTTCAAAACAACGGAACGCTTTTGCAAAGTACCCAATTTGTTCACCACGGATTTGAAATTGCTGGATGCCCGTTCAGCCCTGCGTCTTGCTTCATTATGCCTTTTTTTTGCTTCTTGAACCTGGCGGTCTATTTCCGTTTTCCGTGCTTTGACATCATCAATTTCATCGGCGTGAACCAAACCCACACCAATAAAATTCCAGCTGAGCAAAGCCGCCAAAACGCCCGCCATAATTTTTTTCAGCATGAACGCTCCTTTCACACCTGCAAAAATTTTCTCAGGGAAATATAAGACCCCAGGGCACCAATGCCGCCGCCGATAAACAACAAAATCACCCAAATCCAAATCATTAAAGGCCATTTGCCCAACACGGGCAGGAAGGCCAAGGCGGATTGAATTTTAGTAATAACCGCACCATAACCGAATTGTAAAAACATGGCGCTTAAAACAGAGCCCATCACCCCAATGGAAATGCCCTCCAACATAAAAGGCCAACGGATGAAGGAATCTGTTGCACCCACATATTTCATAATATCAATTTCTTTCCGTCTGGCATAAACCGTCAGACGAATGGTATTAACGATAATGAACAATGTTCCCATGGCCATCAGGCAAATCAAAATAATGCCGCCATAACGCAAAATTCTGGTGAACTGAAACAGTTGCTCCACCACATCCTTACCATAGCGGGCGGATTCCACATGCTGCATCCCCTGTATCTTGGGAATAATCTCTGTAATCCGTTCCGGCACATCCACATGTACATCAAAAGAGTAAGGCAGGGGATTATCATCCAATGCTTCCAAAATGCTGGCATTTTCCCCCAAGCGTTTTTTGAACCGTTCCATTGCCTGTTCCTTGGAAACCGTTTTAATCTCCGTTACGCCGGGGAGCGCCGCAATCTCCGAACCAATAATATTGATTTGGTCTTCTGTGGCATCGTTCTTCATATACACAGAAATTTGCACAGAATTTTCCAAATAGCCGGCAATATGGTTGCTGTTCAAAAACAATAAAAGGAAACATCCCAAAATCAGCACGGACACTGTAACGGTGCTGATGGATGCCAAAGTCATAAAGCCGTTCCGTTTCAAGGACTTGACTGTTTCCTGGACAAAGTAAATATAGTTCTGCCATTTGATTTTACGCAAACTCTCAATACTGATATTCATAACTGCCTCTTTTCTGGTCCCTGACAATTCTTCCGTTCTCAATAGCAATAACCCTCTTGCTCAAATTATTCACAATATCCTCATCATGGGTTGCCATAATTATGGTCGTGCCGGTGTTGTTAATCTGTTGAAAAATTTTCATAATTTCCCATTTGGTTTCCGGGTCAAGGTTCCCCGTAGGTTCGTCCGCTATCATCAGTTTGGGCCCGTTCACCACAGCCCGGGCGATGGCAACCCTCTGCTGCTCGCCGCCGGAAAGTTCCGTGGTCTTGCTGTGGGCCTTATCTCTTAAGCCGACTAAATCCAGCACATGCATAACCCTGTGACGGATAAAGGAAGGAGGCGCCTCAATGGCTCTTAAAGCAAAGGCAATATTTTCATAAACAGTCCTGTCCGCCAGCAAACGGTAATCTTGAAACACAATTCCCAACAATCTTCTCAGGCGGGGAATTTCCTCGTGCCGCAGTTCATTAATATTAACACCGTTCACACAAATTGTGCCGGATTCAGGATTGATTTCTTTGAATAACAATTTTATAAATGTTGACTTGCCCGCACCGCTGGGGCCGACCAAAAACACAAACTCCTGTGGCTCAATATGCAGATTCACATTGTACAGTGCATAATCCTTGCCGCCGTTATAGGTCTTGCAAACATTCTTCATTATTAACACTTTACCACACTCCCCTCCACAATCTCTTTCAGCAACTCATTATTCTCATTTGCCAAATCTTTGTATTTGTCCAAGTCCACATGAACTTTTCCCGATTCTTCGTAGGCCTGAAGAATTTTTTTGGTGGTCAGCGCCGTCACACTGCCTGCGGAACAGCCCCCCACCATTTCCACAAACCCCGTAACCTTGGGGTCATATTCCAAAGCCACAAAGGGAACCGCCATAGCGGCGGCAAAAATCAAACTGTGCAGCCGCATACCGATAACTGTTTCCAAATTTCCCACAATGCTGAGCATTTCCTGAGTGTCACATTCCCTGTCCAGAATCTTTACGGGGTGCCGCAACGCCCTTTGGAGTTTGCGGACACAGCCCATATCAAAAGGATATTGAAAAGGTATGAGCAAAATCTGCTTGCCCCTGTCCGCCAAAGCGTCCAAGGCATCAACCAAAGCCCCAAAATAATTGTCATTGCCCCAGGAACGGACCGCCACACCGATAAGGGGATTTTCCTGCCGCACCCCAAAACGGTTCAACAATATCTTTCCGTCCTGCAACTGGGTTTTCGGCAAGAGGAACACCACATCCGCCGTGACCTTAACTTTGTTTTCATCTATTCCCAAATCAGTTAAAAACTTCTTTGATTCCGCATCCCGTACCGTAATGCAGTTGACTTTCCGCAAAACATAACCGGTTAATTTTTTCAGGAAACCGCTACTAATCGGGCCAATTCCCTGGGCGTATAGCATAACCGGCTTATTGAACAAATTTGCCAAAGCAATCAGGGACAAATAGTACAGCAAACTTTTCCTGCTGGTACTGTCCTGCAGCAAACTGCCGCCGCCGCTGATAAATACGTGACAATTGGAAATTGCTTTTACAATCTGCCAAAAACTGAAACGGTGAATGCTCTTCACCCCGTGATTAATACTGGTGTAATGGGGGTCGCCGCTGAGCACCGTAAATTCCATATCCGGCAAAAACGATTTGAAACTGTTGAGCATAGCGGTAAGAATGGCCTCGTCCCCCGCATTACGAAAACCATAGTAACCGGAAATGACCGCCCTATACTTCTTCTCCATTTTTCATCTCTCTTAACTTCACAAAGCCCCACACCAGCAATGCTCCTAAAATCGCGCCGAAAACATATCCGCCCAAAGCCCGTGCCACACTCATGGCAAAGGGGCTACGCATATGGCAGAAGGTTTCCACCAAAGACACCTGACCGATTGCCGCCGCCACGGTTAAAACCAAACCTGCAACCCGAGGCCAACTCTTGTGATATGCCAATACCAAAAAGAAAAAAGCAATATGACCGATTAAAAACTCTTTCGCCCTCGGTCTTGCGTACATGTGTTCTTCCAGCCAATAACGCATTTGCAATTCAAACTGGGGAACAGGAATCTGCCAACTGTGTCCCGTACGCCCGATAAAGATATAGGCCACAACGCCAAAAACTGCCAGTCCCACCGCAATCCTCAAAAGGGTTTTGGCATTGCAACACTCATGGAACAAATATTTTACCCTGTTCCAATAGTCGCCGGAGGTCACACATTCATGAAATCCCAGCATATCGTATTTTTTCAAATAGAGAATACCCACAAAAATCAAAGGCAGAATGAAAGTCAATTTCACCCCACGATAAAAATCCAATTCCAACAAAAACCTGGCATCCGTAAGTATGGCGCCCAACAGGCAGGCACCGCACAAACTGAAGAATACGCAGAGTGCCAGGGATATTACCCCGTTGGCCAAAACTTTTAATATCGGCACATCCTGCAAACTGTCAAACATATCCGTTATCTTCATAACGGACAAGGTCGGGAAGGTTATAGCCGCCAAAAAGGCCAGGCACTGATGGGTAACTGTGGAGGATACAAAATTGCCAAAAAGGGAAACGCCCGTAATAATGCCCCACATAATGATAGAACTGGAAAAATGCCAATTCAACAACATTTGACAAAGCAGAACAAAAGTGCCCACAATGGCCGCAATGACGGGAATCAAAAGCACCCGGTTGGGAAAATACACTTCCAAAGGTCTGGCGTAACCAATCTTGTAACCACGCTCTTCCACCCGTTTGGTAATCCCCTTCACATAATCCAAATTGTAGGCCAAAATATTTTTGTCCTCATGCAAAAAAGGCGTAATGATATTCATGCGGATATGCCGCTCATCGTCCGCTATTGCCCAACGCCGCAAGGCCTCCGCCAAAGTAATCTTATTCATTTCCCGCCAGTCAATAGTATAAGCCCTGATGGCATCATAAAATCTTGCCTTAACTAATTCTTCCTGCCCCTCGTAGGGGAAAAATCCTAACTGGGTATAATGCTCCTGCAAAATAAAATACTGGCGTTCCATCCGTTCCGCCACATATTCGTATAAATCAGGCCCGCCAAAAGTTGTGTAGTGACGTGGCATCATGGCGTAAATCGGCACGCCGGAATTTTTCAATCTGATGAAATAAGCGTCCACATCTTTCTTTGTAAGGTTGGGAATGTTTTGCGGTGCCACCACCAAATTGAAACCCAGTTTGTAAAACTTCCGCAACTCGTGGGTCATAATCCCCAAGGGCAACTCCTGGGGGGCGTATTTTATTTTCGTGTTATTCGGGCTGAAGGGCTGCATATTCTTGTCAAACTGCAACACCCGGTAAGGACTCTCCCCGTAAATATGAAGCCTGTTGCCATAACGCCGCTTTGCCCCTGCAACCACTTCGTCAAAAATATCCGTATGGGTTTCGTAAGCGCTCACCACCCCGTCCGCAATTTCCAACTTTACCGCACCGGTACGGGACAGGGACTCCAAAGACGCATCAGGAACAATAATGGTGTTGACGCCGGAATTTTTGACATTCCGCATCAAGTCATGCTCCAATGCAAAATAGGCCTCCACATCCGTAGTATATTTTCCGGAGGCCTTAATCAACTTATAGCAGTCATCATAGCGGATGGCCTGTGCTACGGTTTTGTTGTTCATCTCCAACCCCAAACGGGGAGTGAGTACCAAACTGGCCGCCGCCAAACCTATGACAACCAAAAATATTGCAAAACGATAAAAACTGTATTTCTTTAACATTAAACTTTTCTCTGCTGACTACGCAAATAACTTTCTACAAAACCACGCAGGTTGCCGTCCATAACCCCCTGCACATTACTTGTTTCAAAAGAGGTACGGTGATCCTTGACCAAGGTATAGGGTTGGAACACATAGGAACGGATCTGACTGCCCCACTCAATGGCCTGATAATTTCCTGCCAACTCATCTATTTTGGCATCCTGCTTGGCCTTCTCGTACTCATACAACTTTGCCCGAAGCATGGTAAGACACATGGCACGGTTTTGGATTTGGCTCCGCTCGTTCTGACATTGCACCACAATTCCTGTGGGAATATGAGTCATACGCACCGCACTGCTGGTTTTGTTGACATGCTGACCGCCGGCCCCGCTGGCACGATAAGTATCTACACGGACCTCATCCATATTGATATCCACATCCACGCTCTCATCCAATTCCGGCATAACATCCACCGCCGCAAAAGATGTGTGACGGCGGGCATTGGCATCAAAGGGGGAAATCCGCACCAGACGGTGTACACCTTTTTCACTGCGTAAAAAACCGTAAGCATTGTGACCCACAATTTGCAAACTGGCGCTCTTAATACCCGCATCGTTTCCCTGCAAAATATCTAACACATTAACCTGATAGCCGCTTTGTTCCGCAAAACGGGTGAACATTCTAAGTAACATTTCCGTCCAGTCCTGTGCTTCTGTACCACCCTCGCCGGCATGCAAAGTCATCAGGGCATTGTTGGCATCATATTCACCGCTAAGCAGCATGCCCAGTTCCAAATGCTCCAAAGTTTCCCTGACATTCACCAGCAACTCATCCAACTCAGCCACCAAACTGTCATCATGCTCTTCCGCCGCCATTTCCTGCAGTACCGCCGCATCGTCTATATTGGCACCCAATTTGTGAAATTCCTCCACCTCGGACTTCAAACTGTTCACATCCTGGGCAATCTTATTGGCCTTTTCCGGGTCATCCCAAAAAGTGGAATCCGCCATACGGTGTTCCAATTCCTTGACCCTGTCTTCCTTGCGGGCTAAGTCAAAGAGACCCCCTAAGTTCTTCGTATTTTGCCCTCGCCTTTTCAATCTCCGGCTTGTATTCTTCAATAAGCATAAATTTTATTTTTCCTTTCTGACTCAACTACTCAATATAATTAGCAATTTATCAAAGACCAAAGACCAATTATTGTAATCTGTTCCTATGATTATAAGCGGAAATTTTCGCAAAGCGAAAATTATCCTTATTTGGTCTTTGCTATTTGTTCTTTGTTCAATTATCTTCAGTTACTACCCCATCATTCTTTTCCTCAACCACCTTCGCATCTTCAATGGGATTGCCGTCCTCGTCATAGGCCACATCATCACCGGCGCCACTGTCTGTCACCACATTGACACGGTACATGTAACGCACCACATCATCCTGAATGGCCTCAATCATGGCTTCAAACATATCATAGGCCTCAAACTTATATTCAACCAACGGGTCTTTCTGACCATAAGCACGCAACCCCACACCCTCACGGAGCATATCCATAGCATCCAAATGCTCCATCCAGTGCATATCCACAACCTTCAGCATAACCAAATTTTCCAGTTCCCGCATAACATTGCTGCCAACCTGTTTTTCTCTAGCTTCATAAACATCCACTGCAAGTTTATGCAAATACTCATCCAATTCCTCACGGCTGAAATTGGAAAGTTTTTCTTCCGTCAATTCCCCCTGCGGCGCATAGAACTCTTCCGCATAACGAATCATAGCAACCAAATCCCAGTCCTCGGAATAAACCTCCGGCGGAGCATACATATCCAAAGTACGGTCCACAACCTTTTCCACCATCTCCATAATCCGTTCTTTGAGAGATGCCTTCTGCATAATCTTCTTACGCTCGGCGTAAATTACCTCACGCTGCTGGTTCATAACATTGTCATATTCCAACACATATTTACGGATGGAGAAGTTCCTTGCTTCCACCTTCTTTTGGGCATTCTCAATGGACTTGGTGACCAAACTGTGCTCAATGGGGTCGTCCTCCTCCAAACCAAGTTTATCCATAATAGCAGCAATACTTTCACTGCCAAAAATCCGCATCAAATCATCTTCCAAACTCAAATAAAATCTGGAAGAACCCGGATCCCCCTGCCTTGCACAACGGCCACGCAACTGATTATCAATACGCCGTGACTCGTGACGCTCCGTACCAATAATATGCAAACCGCCCAACTCAGGCACGCCCTCGCCCAGCACAATATCCGTACCACGACCTGCCATATTGGTGGCAATGGTTACCACGCCATATTCACCGGCATGGGAAATGATTTCTGCTTCCTGCTCATGGTATTTGGCGTTCAACACATTGTGCTTAATGTTCTTACGCTTCAACATTGCAGAAAGTTCTTCGCTCTGAGCAATAGATGTGGTGCCAACCAGCACGGGTCTGCCCCCGGCATGCATTTCCTCAATTTCCCTGATAACCGCACGATATTTTGCCAGACGGGTCTTATATACCACATCCGGGTAGTCAATACGAATCATGGGTTTGTTTGTAGGAATAACCAAAACACTCAAATTATAAATCTTAACAAACTCGTCCTCTTCCGTCTTGGCGGTGCCGGTCATACCAGCCAGTTTCTTGTACATACGGAAATAATTTTGATAAGTGATGGATGCCACGGTCTGACTTTCCCTTTGCACCTTCACGCCTTCTTTTGCCTCAATGGCCTGATGCAGTCCCTCACCAAAACGCCTGCCAAACATCAGACGGCCGGTGAAATCATCTACCAAAACAATCTGACCGTCCTTGACCACATAATCACGGTCACGGTGCATAACCGCTTTCGCTTTCAACGCCGCCATTAAGTGATGGCTGTAGTCCACACCGTTCTGCGGGTCATACATATTGGTGATGCCCAAGGACTGCTCCGCCTTGGTAATACCTGCCTCTGTAGGGCCAACCTGTTTCGTCTTCTCGTCAACTGTGTAATCCACGCCCTCTTCCATTGATTCCGCAATCTGTGCCAGACGGGAATACAATTCTGTGGAATGTTCGCCCGGGCCGCTAATAATCAAAGGTGTACGGGCCTCATCAATCAAAATGGAGTCCACTTCGTCCACGATGCAGTAATGCAAATCCCGTTGTACCGCTTCACTCTCGTTAGTCACCATATTGTCACGGAGATAATCAAAACCAAATTCACTGTTGGTGCCATAGGTTACATCACTGCGGTAAGCCGCACGCCGCTCTGCATAATTCATTTCGTGAGTAACCAAACCCACAGTCAAGCCCAAGAATTTATAAATCCTGCCCATATCATTGGCATCACGGCGGGCAAGGTAATCATTGACCGTTACCACATGAACACCCTTGCCTTCCAAAGCGTTCAAATACACGGGCAGGGTTGCCACCAGGGTCTTGCCTTCACCCGTCTTCATCTCCGCAATCTTACCACGGTGGAGGGCAATACCGCCAATCATCTGGACATCAAAATGACGGAGGCCGGTCACACGCTTAGATGCCTCACGGACAACTGCAAACGCCTCCGGCAAAATATCATCCAAGGTCTCTCCTTTCTGCAAACGCAAATGAAACTCTGCCGTCTTATTGGCAAGATTGGCACCGCTAAGATTTTGCATAGCCGGTTCCAACGCATTGATTTTCTCAACAATGCCCTGTATCTCTTTTAATTGTTTGGCATTATCATCGCCAAAAATTGATTTTATAAGTGAATCAAACATACCCCTTCTCCTCCAAATATAAATAGTATGTTTATTATACAAGAAAACAAAAGAAAAATAAAGAACAATTTATGAAAGGGCAAAGGAATTAGGATTCAGGAATTAGGATTCAGGATTCAGGATTCAGGGAAAGTACGCTTAATGCGAACTGACCCTCTCCCCGGGGAGAGGGATTAAGGGTGTGGGGAAAAGTACGATAAGAATTGTAAATGTGAAATGTAAAATGATAGTAAAATGTTCCTGTGATTAAAATAAAAAAAGTCCGCTGAATGCGAACTCTCGTCCGCCCCTAAAGGGGCGGGGGACCGCCTATGGGAGCGTGTTGGCGGTGGTGGGGTGAGCAATTAGGTAGATACTTTTTAGTTAGAAGTTGTAAGTTAGAAGTTAGAAATTAATGGTAAAAAGTTCCTGTAATTAAAATAAAAAATCACCCGTCTTGCCCTTCTATGTTCCTTTAGACAAGCCACCCTCTTTGCAAAGAGGGCAAGAGTCCGCTTAATGCGAACTTTCTTGATATAATCGCCGGAACATCTTACCTTAAATTTATAACTTTTAACCTTATAACTACAATAGCCCCCGCCTTTGCCTCTTGTGTCCACCGGACACAATTCAACCATCGCTTTTCGGAACGTGGTTGCGACTGGGGTGCGGATTACGCAAAAAACTTGTCACTACCTACCAACATTGTGCAAAGCCACGCTTTGCCCGGGTGCGGAACCTTGCCTACGGCAAGAACCCGTCCCCCTACAAACCTTCCTTGCTATAATCACAGGAACATTTTACCATAATTACGCATTATATCCTTCCACCTAATTCCTTTTTCCTGATGCCTGAAATACAATCACATCACCAACGCCACACCGCATTCCTCAGACAATTTCTGCAACTGTTCCAAGGAAAGTTTTGTGAATTTTTGTATCATACTGATTGGGGTTTTTTCCTTTATCATCTCCATAGCCACTGCAACAAACCCTTCTGCTCGGCCTTCTGCTCGGCCTTCCTCACGACCTTTTCTTATACCTTCATTCTCATATCTTTTAAACAAATTTCCCATAGTCGTCTTTCCTCCTTCTTTTTCTTCTTCCTCATGAAACATTTCAAATATGTTCGTGTCTTTTGATACTGCCTGTAAAAGTTTCAGTATTTCATCCACATGTTTCAGTTCCCGTGAACTGAACTCCACTTTCCTGCCTGTCCGTTGTGCCACAAAGAATTTCGCCACATCTTTGAAGTCACTGCGGAATTTTTCTATTGTTTCATCACTCAAATATGCCACTTCCACCACGTTGATTTTGTAGTCGTTGA
Organism: Acidaminococcaceae bacterium; assembly: GCA_045598345.1. Lineage (GTDB taxonomy): Bacteria > Bacillota > Negativicutes > Acidaminococcales > Acidaminococcaceae > Phascolarctobacterium_B. Next base: position 16,321 of record JAZLLX010000049.1, read on the forward strand.
CATATTTTTCCAACCCTTCCGGCACTTTCAGCCGTTCCAGCAAGGTTGTGTATTTGTTCCAGCGTTGGCTGCCGAAATACAATACCAGTGTTATTACTGGATAGCGGTGACGTTTGTTTTTGCCTTCCGTCAGCTGTCCCCTGTAGACCGCCCCGTCATAGCCGATAACCCTCAGCACCATATCTTTGTCAATTTTGGTCTGGTTTTCCAAGCCGCACAGTGCCAGGCGGATGTTGCCTTTTTTCCAAAACTTCGCAACATCCCTTTCCTGTTCGTGCAGTTTGTCGTCAAACTTGTATTGTGACACTGTGGTTGCGTCATGCAATGAACGGGGATGTACCACCCTTTTGCCGTCAAAGAGCAGTACATTCATAATATCCGCAAACACGTCATTATACGCTTCTAAAGTTTTTTCCGTTACGTCCTTATCAGCCATAAAATGCTCCTTAAAATCCACACTTATTTTACAACAAATTTTAGTTCATTGCAAGGGAAAATCCACACTATAATTCATAATTCACAATTCACAATGAAGGTAATACATTCCTGTGATCAAAATAAAAAAAGTCCGTTTAATGCGAACTTTCCTGTAACCCGCACACCTGAAACCCAATTATAATCACAGGAACATCCCACCACAATTACTCATTACTAATTACTAATTACTCATTCTCTCTATCGCCCCCAACATAGAAAATCACCCGATTTTCTACCTTCAGCATTTTGCCAATTTCGCAGTCCAAATATTTTTTGGAACGAAAAAACTATTTGAACAAATCGCTATGCGTACCGGTTCTTGTCAAATAAGATATAACTCGTCCCTTATGAGAGTTCCTTCATCATACTGTCAACATCGGAATATGCCTTACCAAGAGCAGGATTTTTCTTCATCTCTTGCACCTCACGGACAGCAGCCAAAGTTTCCTCATTAGGTTTTGGAACGCCAATTTCAAAAGGAATCCGGCAATCTCTTACCACTTTTTTTACAAACACATTAATCGCCGAAGTC
>JAZLLX010000050.1:0-1914 GCA_045598345.1 Acidaminococcaceae bacterium
ACCAATACCGCCAAAGCCGCCTGTCCGCATTTCTTCAATGGCGGCAAAATCTTTTTCATCAAGAAATACGGTGTAGGGATCTTCCGTTCCCTTTAACAGGCCGCTGATAGCACCACGATAAAGTTTGGCATCATCCAGTTCGCCTACAAAATGATGACGGAGCATACCCAAGGCATAAATGAATTTGGCGGACTCCAAGGCATCCCCCGTAATGCTCCTAATCTGTGCCGCCATGAATATAAGGGCGAAAACAAAACCGCCCACCGCACCGATACAATATGGAATTAATTTCTTCCCATTAAAACCCATCTGTTTTGTCCTTTGACATCTACTTTGAAATAAAGTACCAACAAACTTGCTACCGCAAACTCCCGCTTCGCCACTTCGTGGTCCTCTTCCCCTCGCAAGGGGACGCAAGAGTTCTCACTGTGCTAACTTCTTTTCCCTCTTTCTAAAAAGGGTGGCTGCCCACAGGAACACAGGGGCAGACGGGTGTTTTTGCATTATGCGAAGCATTCTTAAACTTTAAGTTTTAAGTTCTTATCTTTTCATTAGCGACAGCGTAATTGCTCACCCCACCACCGACCTAAAAAACTGTGTCGGTCCCCCGCCCCTTTATGGGCGGACGAGGGTTCGCATAACCCCGCACACCCGAACAATCATCGGAAGGTCTTACCACAATTACGCATTGCGAATTACGCATTCCGCATTATTCTTCGCCCTTGACCCTTTGCCCTGAAACCTGATAAAAACAGACAATGTTTCACGTGAAACATTGTCTGTTTTTATACTCAACCTTTATTTCTTTTTCAACTTCTTCAACGCATCCTCTAATTTGCTCTTAACCTCTGCCATATCTTTTTCGGAAACATTGTCTTTTACCACTTCTTTAATGTCATTCAGTTGTTTCTCAATCTTCTTCACTGTTTCCACTGTATTCCCGTTTGCTTCCTTAATCTTTTCCACCACTTCTTTTTGCAATTTCTGTGCTTCCGCTTTTACCTTGTCCAGTTTTTCCGTTACCTGTGCTTTTGTTTCCTGCACTGTCTGTGTGGTACTATTGTTTGCCGGCGTGGAACTGCCTCCGGAAGAACCGCCACATCCCGCAACTGCCAAACAAGCAGTCACCAAGCCAATCGCCAATTCTTTTTTCATTTTTAATTTTCCTCCTGTTTTATATTATTTTATTTGAATGTTTCACATGAAACATTATACGCTTTTACAAACATCAATCCATGCCGTAAAGTTCTGTGCGAACTTTTCCAACTCATCCAAATTTAATTCAATGGCAGAATTGGAAGAACCGCAAGCGGGGAAAACGGTTTCAAATCTTTTCAAAGAACTGTCCAAATAAACCTTCACGCCCTCATTAACACCGAATGGGCATACGCCCCCAATGCTGTGGCCGATTAAATTGTCCACTTGTTCCGGGCTCAACATCTTTGCCTTGGTGCTGAATTGCTGTTTGAATTTTTGATTGTCCACTTTCATATCCCCGGCGGTTACAATCATAATTGCAGCATCATCAACTAAAAAAGTCAGGGACTTGGCAATCCGGCATGGCTCTGTGCCTGCCGCCGCCGCCGCCAGTTCCACCGTGGCGCTGGACTGGGGAAATTCCAAAACCCTGCCATCCGCCCCAAACTTTTTCAAATACTCTTTTGCTTTTTCAATAGCCATAATAAATTACCTCTCCTTTTTATAAGTTTTTTTATTCTAATCACAAGAATAGAGTGATTTTAATGAATAATTAATAAAGAATAATGAATAATTATGGCTCTTCATCAGTTTAAGTGGGTAAAAAACTAAAAAAACAATAGAAAACCATATTGGTCCTGCTATACTTGTAATAACCAGAAAACAAGAAAGTAGAGGTAGCCAATATGGTTAAGACAAGTATATTCAAAAAAATAG
>JAZLLX010000051.1:0-4588 GCA_045598345.1 Acidaminococcaceae bacterium
TTTTGCATTATGCGAAACATTCATAAACTTTGAGTTTTAAGTTTTTATCTTTTTCATTAGCGACAGCGTAATTGCTCACCCCACCACCAAAAAGCGACTGCCGTCGCTTTTCGGTCCCCCGCCCCTTTATGGGCGGACAAGGGTTCGCAAAACCCCGCACACCCGAAACCCAAAATATAATCCGCGGAACATCCTACCTCAATTACTCATTACTCATTACTAATTACTCATTCCCCTTAGCCCTTAGCCCTAAAACCTGAAAACCTAAAATATATTTTACCACCTTGCATACCCATATTGCAATATGTTATAATGTAATAAATTTCTTTAGGAGGAAAATCAAATGAAAAAAACTATAGCGGCTTTAGCTATTGCTTTATTAAGCGGTGCTGTCAGTGCCACTGCCCTGGCCTATGAGATTGGTCAGCGTTCCCTTAGTTTTTATGAAAATATGCTGGACACCACCAAACACAATTTCCACATGGTAGTTGTTCAAAAAATTGACATGAGTGAAATTTTAAGCGGCGATGCTTACCAGCAACTGAAGCCCGCAGAGCGTGTACGTTACAACCGTTTTGAGTATAACGAAGCCGGTGCTATCTGTGCGGAACGCACGACCACTTATGACGGCTACGGCAGAATTGTGAAGGATGTCAATTCCTTTGCCAAAGGCAACCAATGGTACAGCATTGATTATGTGAACAAGACCTATGACCGCCTGCCGGAACTGCCCGGCATGGTCCGCAGCATCCGTGAACTCTTCACCCCCTATTTTGCAGACAGTATGCCCGAGGGCGGCTTTGATGAGTTCACCGGCTATGACTATGACCGCCGCTACAAGGCGGATAAGGAAATTTATTTCTATTTTGACAAAGACACCGACACCTTCAAGGGCTACGAAATCAGCGGCAATCCCCGCTACAATGTGGTGGAATTAAGCGACAAGGTGGATGTGGACAAGGCCTTTGCCCTGCCGCCGGAGGACTACCGCCGTCAGGCAAACGAAGCCATGCGTGCCTATGCTACGAAATTAGTCAACAAGACCGGTGATATTAAGGAAACTAAAAAGAAGAAATAAACCGCATAACTAAACCACCCCAATCCCCCAACATAGAAAATCACCCGATTTTCTTCCTTTTTTAAGAGAAAATCGGGTGATTTTCTATCTTCACGCTTGGGCTCACGATTTTGCTTTAATCAAATTGAAAAACATTTTTAGCCAATACCTACGATTTGAAGGTTTTTTTTGTCTTGTATATATAGGGGCTTAAAAACCCCACCTTAAATTTTTTTTACACACATGAAAATTCCGTAATTTTACCGGTAAAATTACGGAATTTTCACTAAATACCATTACCCCTTGTCCACCTACAGTTGTATTTTATGTTGTTAGTAAAAGTATTATGAATGGCATATTTAGCCAGCAATCCATTTATTATCCAACCATTGCCTTTGTTTTAACCATTTTTTAGCAGCTAAAATTGCATGTTCAGCAAAATTTTTTAAATCGAGGTCAACTGGATATACTCTTTTGCTTCGATGTTTCTTTGAAAATACGTACATTCCGTGCCATCCATTATCTGGAAATTCAGATGTTCCACCTTCTACCATACTAACAAACTTCGGATTTTTTAAAAAATCACCATCTAACACCACTACTATACTCCAAAAAAATGACTGCATAGCATGAATAGAAGGTTCTCTATCTCTAGTTACCCTATCACGAATACTTGTTTTACTTTGAATACAACCAAAACAAAAAGTTTCTCCCTCGTCTGTATGAATAATAGCATACAAATCAAAAACACTTGAGTCAATCTGTTCTTTTAACCAACTTATATCTCTAGGTTCATTATGTAACTCTCCAGCTTTGATTAAGGTGTTTAGATCACGTTGTAATATGATTTCTATACCACTATCCTTTAATGCAAAAGTACCAAGTAATTTAATCATTTCTTCGAAAGCATGTCCACTTGATTTTTTCCAACTTTGGTCAGCACTAATAACTTGCTGAATAATATCAAAATCGGCAATACTACTTTTTCTATGTATATGCATTTCATATACAATACGCCAAATTAATGCCGCCTCAACATTTGGATATTTTCTCATCCCTTTGATTGTAGTTTCCTTAATAGCTTCTTTTTGTGCCACTCTCTCAATTTCAGCAACTTGTTTTTCAGAAACATTTCCTTCTTCAGCAAACTTTGCCAATAACTCTTTTGTTGTCTGTTCATAGATACCAGCATAAATCTTTGAACAATATTTTCGTACTGAATCAATGCTCATTTTTCTCTCCTTAAAATATCAATTATTTCTCGTCCCCAAGCGTATGCCAACAAAGGAGGAACTGCATCCCCTATTTGCTCATATTTATCTTGGATTTCTCGATTAATATGTGGAATAATAAATGGTCCACCTGCAAAATTATACCAATCTGGAAATGATTGAAGCCTTGCACATTCTCGAACAGTTAAAGCCCTATCATATCTGGGGTGTACAAATTCATCTAAACAATGACTTGTAACCGTTGGTGATGATTCATTAAGTTTTAACCGATAATTCCTCTTGATAAACATTTTTTGAGGTAATATCCGTAATTTTTGAAGTTTCAAACGTTCATCACCAACATATCGATTAAATAAATCTTTTAAACTTTCTCCTGCTTTCAATAATTTAAATCTTTCAAGTGTACAAGGCCTATGTTTCATCGGTGTTTGATAAGTAACATTTTTTACTTCACCATTACCTATTTTCCAAAAAAACTTATCTTTCATCAATTTAGCATAATCAGAAATTTCACCTGTATAATTTTTACCTTCCTCTTGGGTATTTGGAAAAATATTTGGTAATCCTGCTAAAGCATCTTCTACTGTAATTTCTTGAAAATGTGTCGGATTCGGAATTGATAATTTCAAATCAACATCTCTTGACGCTAAAATAAAAAATCTATTTCTTCTTTGTGGTACACCATAATTAGTAGCATTTAATATCACTTCTTTAAAATTGCTATATCCAGCATCAATTAACTCCTTTTTTAGAACATCAATTATCAGTTCTTTGCTATCTTTACTTATGGTCTTTGTTGTTATCCCCGGAACATTTTCAAATAAAATCATTTTCGCATTTGCAATTTTAGCAATTCTTATTCCTTCTCGGAAAAGAAATTGTCTGTCGTCATAAAATGATCGAGAAGTATTCCCTGCCGTTGAAAATGTTTCACATGGCATACCAGAAGTAACTATATCAACACCATTCTCAGGAATAAACGGAAGTATTTGCTCTGCCGCAACTTTTCTAATATCAGAATGTATAATATGTACTTCGGGATGATTAGCCGAATAAGTATCTACGCAACTCTTAATATATTCTATTGCAACGCATGTTTTAAATCCAGCCGCTTTAAAGCCAGTACAAATACCTCCGGGACCGGAAAAACAATCTATGTGAGTAAACACAACATATTCCTCCACACACGCATATCTGTTGATTCATTCTCTAAATAAATGTTTTTTCCCCATCTATCAACCTAATTGCTCAACACACAAGCAATCGGCTATTGTGATCGCCAACCTCTTTATCGGACGAACAAGAGTTCGCAAAGAAAACATATATATTATAGCACAAATATATTCAACACTCAACACAAACTCTTTCACTCTTTACTTTCATTTCAAAAAAATTCTCTCATTCAAAACTGAAAAAATCGTGAAATAACGATTTTTGTGTGACGTCATAATTTGAAGTTGTGACGTCACACAAACTTTTTACTTTTACGGTTTTGAACGAGAATAAAAGCCCTCTTTGCATTGAAAGCATTTTCATCACTGAAATCACTCTTCAACAAAACGCAATTAAAAGCGTGAAAAGTGATTTTTTATGTTACGTAACATTTGTAAGATGTTACGTAACATTGAAATTGAGATTTTGCTGTTTCAAATGCTTTTTAACGATGAGTGAAAAGCAAAAGAAAAATAAAAACAGTCCGCACTATGCGAACTTCTTGGCCCCTTTGTAAAGGGGCTGTCAGCGAAAGGAACTTTGGCGGCTGACTGGGGATTTTTTTATTTAGAAACTTATATTTTGTGATTACCAATTATATTAAAATCCTCCGTCTTGCCTTTCTGAGTTCCTATAGGCAATCCACCCCCTTTTGAAAGGGGGCAAGAGTTCGCACTATGCGAACTTCTCTGCAACTTAATTATAATCACAGGAACATCTTACCATAACTTTAAGTTTTAAGTTTTTATCTCTTCATTAGCGTCAGCATAATCCAATGTTTCCCCACACCCCTGCCCCTCTCCCCAAGGAGAGGGTTACTTCCGCTTTCTGCTAACTTTCCCAATTCTAATCACAGGAACTTTTTACCATAATTTTTCATTTTTAATTTTTAACTTTTCATTTACTTTTGCCCCTTTAGGTGCGGACGAGGGTTCGCATAACTCCGCACACCTGAAACCCAAAATATAATCACAGGAACTTTTTACCATATTTGTTCTTTGTTCTTTATTCTTTGACATTTATTATAAAATCTCGCATTAACCGAAAAAGCACGGGCTTTTCCCCGCGGTTTTATGGTTCCTCCTTT
>JAZLLX010000052.1:0-1180 GCA_045598345.1 Acidaminococcaceae bacterium
CGCAGTTGCTTCAGGGTTCACATTGCTGTAGGTGCGGGTGGCAACGGTTGCATTGCCGTCCACATCCGTACCGGTGGTAACTTTAAGTTGCACCTTACGGCTTACCAAAGTTTCTGTAACACTCATTCTTCCAAACCTCCCTTCTGATAAAATTAAAAGTTATAAGTTAAAAGTTAAAAACTGTGGAATGATGTTCCAGTGATTAAAAAACAGATTTCAGGAACGTGAGTAGCCCCTGCCCTTGCCTCTTGTGTCCACTGGACACAATTCAACCGTCGCTTTCAGGAACGTGGTTGCGACTGGGGGTGCGGATTACGCAGAAAATGTGTCAACCTAATTGCTCGCCCCACCACCGTCCTTCTATGTTCCTTCAGACGGTCCCCCGCCCCTTTAGGGGACGGACGAGGGTTCGCAAAACCTCTGCACACCCGAAACCCTAATTCTAATCACCGGAACTCTTTACCACATTTGTTCTTTGCTCTTTGTTCTTTGACATTTCATTTTCCCTGTCCCCTTCCCCCAGCTTCCCCTTCTTCCTTTTTCCTTCATCCTTGTTCCTCTTCAGCATCGCATTACGCAAAGCCGCCTGCACAAGTGTGGACAGGAACTGTTGCAAATTCTTGTTCATTTTTTACCTCCATTCTCTAACTCGCAATTAGCAATTAGCAACTCGCAACTATGGTAATTTGTTCCAGTGGTTAAAGTAAGGGCAAAGGATTCAGGAATCAGGATTCAGGGAAGGTCCGCTTTCTGCTAACTTTTCCAATTCTAATCACCGGAACTCTTTACCTTCCCTAATCCCTAACCTCTAACTCCTAATCCCTATTTCTAATCACAGGAACATCTTACCATATTTGGTCTTTGCTCTTTGCTCTTTGTTCTTTGACATTTGTTTGCCACGCATTGCGAATTACGCATTACGCATTGCCCATTATTCCGTCACCGCACTGAGCAAACTCTTGTCATCGTAATAAATGCTTGCCACCGTGTCATCCATCAAAGACCCAAATGCCACTGCTGTGGCGTGCATCTGCTCCGCAGTCGCCTCAGGGTTCACATTGCTGTAGGTGCGGGTGGCAACGGTTGCATTGCCGTCCACATCCGTACCGGTGGTAACTTTAAGTTGCACCTTACGGCTTACCAAAGTTTCTGTAACACTCATTCTTTCAAACCTCCTTTC
>JAZLLX010000053.1:0-24930 GCA_045598345.1 Acidaminococcaceae bacterium
TTATACAGAGAACGGCATACGGTTTTAAGAACATAAACAATCTGTTTGCAATGATAATGTTGCAATGTGGAAACTATGATATAACGTTGCCAGGCAGATAATTTCAGATGTTTTTACCCACACATTCTGATGATGAGCCATTAGTAATGAGTAATTATGGTAGGATGTTCCTGTGATTAAAATCAGGATAAAGGAATCAGGATAAAGGAATTAGGATACAGGATTTAGGGGAAGGATAAGGCGTAATCTAATTAAGAATTAAGAACGCAGAATTAAGAATGATGGTAAGATGTTCCTGTGATTATAGCAGGGAAGTCGGCATAGTGCGAACCTTAAGGCCCCTTGGTGAAGGGGCTGTCAGCGACAGGAACATAGGTGCCTGACTGAGGATTGGGAACTCGCACTATGCGAAAGAGACGCTTTAATCGCTACCCTCAGTCAGTTGCTACGCAACTGCCAGCCCCCTCTAAGGGGGCACAAGAGTTCGCATTAAGCGGACTTTTTTTATTTTAATCATAGGAACTTTTTACCATCATTGTGAATTGTGCATTATGAATTGTGAATTATTCAGCGGATTTTTTTATTGACAAGACAAATTGATGGTAGTATAATTTCACTGAAATATATTTCACTGAAATATATTTCAGTGAAATTATACTTTAGAGATGAAGGGGTGTGGTGAAAGTGTTTGTTGGTAGGGAAAATGAGTTAAAAGAGATTAAAAAAATTCTTGGAAAACCGGGCGGGCATGCCATGATGCTTTATGGGAAAAGACGTGTTGGAAAATCCTCCTTAATTTTGAGGGCTTTGTCACAGGTTAAGTGTAAGGTGGTCTATTACGAGTGTGTTTTGAGTTCTTTGGATGCCAATTTGCGGGGACTGGAAAAAAATATTTCAGAGATAATGCATAATCCGTATTTGCATTTTGCTGATTTTTTTGAGTTGTTCAATTATCTTGGGACATTGCGTGAAAAAGTGATTGTAGTGATAGACGAATATCCTTATCTTAAACAGTTGGAGGCACAGGGATATATTGATTCCATGATGCAGAAGATTATTGATAACCTTGGAGATAATGTGGATGTTGTGTTGCTTGGTTCATATATTGGCATGATGAGGGAACTGTTGGAAAAGGAAAATCCTTTGTTCGGCAGGTTTGACTTGGTGTTGCATGTCAAGTCCTTTGATTACCTTGATTCTTCTTTGTTTTACAAAGGGCTTTCCATACGTAAAAAAATGGAGTTTTACAGTGTTTTTGGTGGTAGTCCGTTTGTCAATTGCCAAATAAAAATCGGTGAAAGTTTGGAAAAGAATATTATAGATTTGTTGCTGAATACTAATGGGATTCTGCGGCTTTATGTGGAGCATGTTCTTTTAGGTGAGTTGCGTAAGGCGGGCGGGGCAAACCAGATTCTGGCGGCATTGGGGAACGGGCACAAACGTTATGGTGAGATTGAAGCCATGACAGGGGGAATTGGCAATGGAAATCTGGACAAGCAGTTGAAGAATTTGCTGGAAATGGAGATTGTCAGTAAGGTCTATCCCATTAACAAACCGGATGACAGGAGAAAGTGTTTTTATGAGATTAGCGATAATCTGGTAAGGTTTTATTATTGTTATGTGTATGGCAGGGGCGATGTCATTATGCGGATTGAGGAAAAGAGTTTTTTCAAATTGTATGTCAAAAAAAGTTTGCCCACCTTTTTGGCACACAGGTTTGAGGGGCTGGTCAGGGAGTATTTTATGCGTTTGGCAAAGCGAAACGGCAGGATTAAGGATGTGGGAGTTTTTTGGTATGACTTACCAAAGGAAAAGAAGAACGGGGAAATTGATATTGCTTTGGCATATCAGGAGGGTTATGAGTTTTATGAGACCAAATACTATGAAAAAAAATTAACTAAGCAGGATGTTGAGGAGGCGGTGTCAAAAATGGCATATTGCTGCAATTTTGTGAATATTAAGAAATTGGGCGTGGTGTCGGTTTCCGGCTTTGATTTTTCCTCCCGGGCGTTCGCATTGCTTGACGGAGAGAGAATTTACAGGCGGTAGTAAAAAGTTGCAAATGCTTATAACTTATATAAGATGCAATATAAGATTTATATAAGATATTGACTGAGAAAAGAAGGGGTGTTATAATTTAGTTATGAAAAATTATTATGTTCCTTCTTTTTCAATTTCAAACAGGATGTTGCAGTTGGTAAGTGATATTTCTGCTTTGGTGGAAAGGGTGCAGTCACTTGATTTGTGGAGCAGGCATCCCCATTTACGGCGGAATAACCGTATCCGCAGTATACATTCATCTTTGCGGATTGAGGCAAATTCCTTGTCCTTGGATGATGTGAGGGATGTGCTTAATAACCGTTATGTGGTGGGGCCTAAGCAGGAAGTTCAGGAAGTGAAAAATGCTTTTGCCGCTTATGATAGTTTGGAATCATTGAATCCCTGGTCAGTTAAAGATTTGTTACGCACGCATGGTGTAATGATGCGGGATTTGCTAAAGGACAATGGCAAATACCGTACGGGGGATGAGGGGGTGTTTGACGGCGAAAGGTGTATTTTTATGGCACCGGGGCCGAACCGGGTTCCTGTGCTGATGTCGGATTTGTTGCAATGGGTGAAGAATGATTGGGGGAAAGTGCATCCTTTGGTAATGTCCAGTGTCTTTCATTATGAATTTGTTTTTATTCATCCTTTTAGTGACGGAAACGGTCGGATGGCACGTTTTTGGCAGACCTTGATTTTGAGCAAATGGCAGGATTTGTTTTTGTATCTTCCTGTTGAGAGTCAGATTGAGAAATTTCAGGCAGAGTATTATGCCGTAATCAATGAGTGCAATCATTCCCGTAGTGACAATGTTTTTGTGGAGTTTATGCTGGCCCGTATCAAAGAGGTTTTGCTGGAATTGATTGAGAATGACGGGGCGGATGTTTCGGTTCAGGAATTAAAGTTGTTGGAAGTTATGCAGGATGGAAAAATATATTCTGCCAGGAAATTAATGGAGTTGCTGGGACTGAAAACGAGGGCGACTTTGTTGAACAGTTATTTGCAGCCCGCTTTACATAATGGTTTGATAGAGATGACTTTGCCGGATAAGCCCACAAGCCGGAATCAGTCATACAAGAAGGTATAGAAAGGTGTAATTTGAAAAGAAGGTATTGGTTATGCAGGAAAATTTGGTTATTAAGGGTGCAAGACAGCACAATTTGAAAAATATTGATGTGACCATTCCCCGTGATAAACTGGTAGTCATCACCGGGCTTAGTGGCAGTGGCAAGAGTTCTTTGGCTTTTGACACGATTTATGCAGAGGGGCAAAGGCGGTATGTGGAGAGTTTGTCCAGTTATGCACGCCAGTTTTTAGGTCAGATGGACAAGCCAGATGTGGATTATATTGAGGGTTTAAGCCCTGCTATTTCCATTGACCAAAAGACCACCAGCCGTAATCCCCGTTCCACAGTGGGGACGGTAACGGAAATTTATGATTATTTGCGGTTGCTTTTTGCGAGGGCGGGAGAGCCCCATTGTCCCCAATGTGGCAAACTGATTGAACGGCAGAGCGTGGAACAGATTGTAGATAAGGTTTTGGAACTGCCGGCGGAAACCAAGTTTATGGTTATGTCACCGGTGGTGCGTGGCCGTAAGGGCGAGCATCAGAAGGTCTTGGAGGATATGCGTAAGGCGGGGTATTTGCGTGTTTATGTGGATGATGAAGTACGGACTTTGGATGAGGAGATTATTCTTGATAAGAAACGCAAACATAATATCAGTGTAGTGATTGACCGTTTGGTGGTGCGTGAGGGCATCCGTCAGCGTTTGGCGGACGGTGTGGAAACTGCTCTAAAGTTGGCGGACGGGTTTGTGGAGATTGCTAAACTTACGGATAACAAAACAGAAATTAGTTTGTTCAGCGAGCATTTTGCCTGCAATGACTGCGGTGTTTCCTTGCCTGTCATTGAGCCACGCCTGTTCAGCTTCAATGCTCCTTATGGGGCTTGCCCTGAATGTATGGGGTTGGGCGCCCACATGGAATTTGACAAGGATTTGATTATTCCTGACGGCACAAAGACCTTTGCGGAGGGTGCTATTGCGGCTTTTAGCCATAATGAGGATTCCTACAGAATGAGGCAGATTGGTGCGGTGCTGAATGACTATGGTTATGACTTAAATACTGCGTGGAATGATTTGCCCAAGCAGGTACAGAATGATTTGTGGAACGGTACGGGGGAACAGGAATTTGAGTTTTGGTACACTAATTTGGCAGGGGAAACAAAACTGCACTGCACTACTTTTGACGGGATTTTGGGAGTGATGCAAAAGCGTTACAAAGAGGCGTTCAGTGACAGTATGCGTGAGGATATGGAAGCATTTATGACTGCCAATCCTTGTACGGTGTGTCATGGGACAAGATTAAAACCGGAAGTGTTGAGTATTTTAATCGGCGGTAAAAATATATGTGAGGTTACCCAATACACGGTGCGGGAATGTTTGGATTTTTTCAAAAAGCTGAAACTGTCCAAACGGCAGAGCATCATTGCCAAACAGATTTTGAAAGAGATTAATGCCCGTTTGGAATTTTTGAATAATGTGGGCTTGGATTATCTTACTTTGGACAGGTCTGCGGGCACTTTGAGCGGTGGTGAGGCACAACGGATTAGGTTGGCAACCCAGATTGGCAGCGGACTTACGGGTGTGCTATACATTTTAGACGAGCCCAGTATTGGCCTGCATCAAAGGGATAATGCCAAGTTGCTGGACACATTGAAACATTTGCGGGATTTGGGGAATACTTTAATTGTTGTAGAACATGATGAAGAAACCATGTATGCCGCAGATGAGATTATTGATATTGGCCCGGGTGCAGGCGAACATGGGGGCGAAGTGGTGGCACAGGGCACTGCACAACAAATAATGGAATGTAAAAATTCCATTACGGGGCAATATTTGTCCGGCACTAAAAATATTCCCGTTCCCAAGCATCGGAGACAACAGGATGGGCGGACATTAGTTGTGCGTGGGGCGAAAGCCAATAATTTGAAAAATATTGATGTAGCAATACCTTTGGGAATTTTCACGGTGATTACAGGGGTCAGCGGCAGCGGTAAATCTACTTTGATAAATGATATTTTGTATAATGCGTTGGCGTCCAAATTGCACGGAGCAAGGACAAAGCCAGGGGATTACAAGAAGATTGATGGCATTGAGCATATTGATAAGGTTATCAATATTGACCAAAGCCCGATTGGCAGAACACCCCGTTCCAATCCTGCAACTTATACAGGCCTTTTTGATTTTATCCGTACTTTGTTTGCCAGCACCAACGAGGCGAAACTGCGTGGCTATAAGTCCGGCCGGTTCAGTTTTAATGTCAAAGGCGGCCGCTGTGAGGCCTGCAGCGGGGACGGCATGAACAAGATTGAAATGAACTTTTTGCCGGATGTGTATGTGCCCTGCGATGTTTGTCATGGGGCAAGGTATAACCGGGATACTTTGGAGATAAAGTACAAAGGCAAAAACATTGCGGAAGTATTGGATATGACCGTAACACAGGCCTTGGAGTTTTTCAAAAACCAGCCACGCATTGAAAGCAAATTACAGGTTTTGGAAGATGTTGGTTTGGGTTATATTCATTTGGGTCAGCCGGCAACAACTTTGAGCGGCGGCGAGGCACAACGGGTAAAACTGGCAACGGAACTGAGCAAACGCAGCACGGGCAAGACCATTTATATTTTGGACGAACCCACGACTGGATTGCACATGGCGGATGTACACAAACTTTTAGATGTTTTGCAACGGCTGGTAAGCAACGGGGACAGCGTGGTGGTCATTGAACATAATTTGGATGTAATCAAGCAGGCGGACTATATTATTGATTTGGGACCTGAAGGCGGCGACAGGGGCGGTATGATTGTTGCTACGGGTACGCCGGAAGAGGTTGCCAAAAACAAGAACAGTTATACAGGGCAGTTTTTGAAAAAAGTGTTGAAAAAATAGTAGGATATGCAAAACTTAAGCAAAAAGTTGCAACAAAATATTGCCATTTTGCCGGAGCAACCGGGTGTATATTTGATGCGGGATGCGGAGGGCAAAGTCATTTATGTGGGTAAGGCAATAAATTTGAAAAACAGGGTGCGGAGTTATTTTCGCAATCTTGCCAGCCATAGTCCAAAGGTGCGGGCGATGGTGGAAAAGATTGCGGACTTGGAGACCATCCTTTGCCAAAGCGAGGCGGAGGCACTGGTTTTAGAATGTAATTTAATAAAGAAATTCCGCCCTCAATATAATATCAGTTTGAAAGATGACAAGAGTTATCCTTGCATTAAGGTAACTGTAAAGGAAGATTTTCCCAGAGTTTTTGCTACCCGCCGGCAGATGAAGGACGGGGCCAAATATTTCGGTCCCTATACAGATGTGGGTTCCATGCAGGTAATGCTCAGGTTTTTGAAAAAACTTTTTCCCATGCGTACCTGCGGAAAAATGGGCAAGCGTCCCTGTTTGAATTATCATATTGGTCGTTGCCCCGGACCTTGCGGCAAGTTTATTTCTCAAAAGGATTATGCCAAGCGGGTGGACTGCGTTCTGATGGTTTTGGCAGGGCGTACAAAAGATTTGGAGAAGGATTTGACAACAAAAATGCAAACTGCTTCGGAAAATCTGGAGTTTGAAGAGGCGGGGCAATATCGGGATTTGTTAAGTGCATTGGCAAGTTTTAATGAAGGGCATAAGGCGGTAACCGGCAGGGTGCAGAAACTGATGAAGGAGCGTACCCGTCTGGAAAATTTGCAACTTAAAGACGATGTGGCGGCGGCCAAAGAGTTGCAGAAAGTTCTTGGAATCAAGCATCCTCTAAAAAGGATGGACTGTTTTGATATCAGCCATACCCAGGGAAGTGAAACTGTGGCGAGTATGGTGGTGTTCCGTAAGGGAACGGCATCAAAAAAAGATTACCGCAAATACAAAATTCAAAGTGCGGAAGGCAAACCGGACGATTTCAAGTCCATGCAGGAAGTGGTGTACCGCCGCTACAAGGATTATGAAGATTTGCCCGATTTGGTGGTCATTGATGGGGGCAAAGGGCAACTTTCCAGCGCGTTGAAAGTTATTCGTGGTTTGGGCTTGGATGATTTGCCGGTGGTGGGCTTGGCGGAACAAAACGAGGAAATCTTTAAGCCAAATCAAAGAAAAAGTATAGTTTTACCCAAAGACAGTCAAGCGTTGCATTTAATTCAAAGAATCCGTAATGAAGCCCATCGTTTTGCCATAACTTTTCACAGGAAATTGCGGAGCAAGCGTAATTTGGTCAGTGTGCTTGACCATGTGGAGGGCATCGGACCCAAGCGGAGGGCGGCGCTTTGGAAAGAGTATAAAACTTTGGAGGCCATGCATCAGGCCTCTCTGGAAGAATTGCAAGCGGTGGAAGGAATGAACCGATTGGCGGCGGCGGCACTTTATGAGTTTTTTCATAAAATCTAATTGACAAACTTACATATAAGTGATAATATATGTCCGCAACAAAGCAGAAGCCACTCGCTTCTCACCTTGCGGAAACGCTCGACAGGGTTGAACAGGAACTTTTTTTAGTGCGGGTGGATTTTGTCTGCCCGTATTTATTTTTGTCAGCCGACTGGAGGTGAAGAACATAGCTAAGGAAGAGCCACGCATCAATGAACAAATCCGTATCCGTGAAATTCGTGTGGTGGGTGACCAGGGCGAACAACTTGGGGTTATGAGTCCCAGGGAAGCCATGGAAATTGCCAGTGAACGACATTTGGATTTGGTGGAGATTGCACCTACGGCGAAGCCGCCGGTGTGCCGTATCATGGATTATGGCAAATATCGCTACGAACAGCAGAAACGTGAAAAAGAAGCGAAGAAAAAGCAAAAGGTTATTGATGTCAAGGAAGTAAAATTCCGTCCCGGCATTGAAGACCATGATTTTGAGGTCAAACTCAAAAATGCAATGCGTTTCTTGAGTGATGGGGATAAAGTCAAATGCACCATCATGTTCCGTGGCAGGGAATTGACCCATCCTGAACTTGGCGAAGTGCTGCTTGACCGGGTGGCTGAGAAATTAAAAGATGTGGCAGTGGTGGCACGCAAGTCTAAACTTGAGGGACGCAATATGGTAATGATTGTGGACCCCAAACCCAAAAAATGATTAAGGAGGAAATAAAAAAATGCCAAAAATGAAAACACGCCGTGCGGTTGCAAAACGTTTCAAAAAGACAGCGACCGGTGAATTTAAGGCGTACAAAAATTTTAAGAGTCACATTTTGGAGCACAAATCTCCAAAGCGTAAACGTCAGTTGCGTAAAGCATTGATGGTTCACAAGACAGACAAGGAGCATATCCAGAAGATGCTCCCCTACGCATAAGGAGGTAAGGCAAAATGGCAAGAATTAAAGTGGGCGTAACCGCTCATCGTCGTCACAAACATATTTTAAAACTGGCAAAGGGTTTCCGTGGCACCCGTCATCTGCAATTTAAAAAAGCAAATGAAAGTGTAATGAAGGGCTTGATGTATGCCCGTCGGGACCGCAGGGCAAAGAAGCGTGAATATCGCCGTTTGTGGATTGCCCGCATCAATGCCGCATGCCGTATGAACGGTATTAACTACAGCCGTTTCATCAACGGCCTGACCAAAGCAGGTATTGAAATGAACCGTAAGGTTTTGGCGGATATGGCAATTTTTGACGCTGCTGCTTTTGCAAAATTAGTGGAAACAGTTAAAGACGCAAAATAATGATGAAAACAACGAAAGCAGCTGCTAAAGCAGCGGCTTTCTTAAAGCAAAAAAAATATCGTCAGGAACAACAGGAATTTCTTGTGGAGGGTATTCGGGCTGTGGAAGAAGCGGTGGAATATGGTGACACAAGAATGATTTTCTTTGTACCTACGGATGATGCAAGAATCAATGCTCTTCTGCAAAAGGCGGAGGCAAAGGGAATAGCAATTTCTGAAACTTATGAGGGGTATATGGTAATGATTTGTGATACTACAACCCCTCAGGGAATTGTGGCGGTTTGCCGTTTGCCCAAGTGCAGGATGCAGGATGTGTTTGCTTCTAAAAAGATGGTCTTGGTGTTGGACAGGGTGCAGGATCCGGGCAATCTTGGCACAATGTTGCGTACTGCAGATGCGGCAGGACTGGGCGGGGTAATTTGCCTGGAAGGGTCTGCGGATGCTTTTATGCCCAAGGTTATCCGTTCAACTATGGGGTCTATTTTCCATATTCCTGTGGTGCAAAATGTGCCGGAGGCAGATTTTTTGCAAATGGCTATGGAGTATAAGTATGAAACCATTGCCACCAGCATGGACGGCGGAACGGATGTGTATGATACGAAAATCAAGGGCAATCTGGCGGTGATTGTGGGCAATGAAGCCAATGGCATTAGTCCGACACTTATCAAATCTGCCAATAAATGTTGCTACATACCTATGAAGGGACGGGCGGAGAGCTTAAATGTGGCAATAGCGGCGGCCATCGTAATCTTCCAGTTAAATCACTAAAACGTCTTGAAAAACAAGACGTTTTTTCTTTTTGGCATTTTATGCTATAATAGGGTTACCCTAAAAATTAAGAGAAAGAAGAAGAGCATTGCTGCGAAAAGAAAAAAGGACGGAAATTTTAGCCCGTCTGGAAAAAGAATACCTGAATACGAAAACTGCCCTGAATTACCATAGCCCCTTTGAATTGTTGGTGGCGGTGATTTTGTCCGCCCAATGTACAGACGAGAGGGTGAATGTGATTACGGCAAGGATTTTTCCCCGTTTGAATACCCCGCAAAAGATGTTGAAATTATCTTTGGAAGAATTGGAAGAAGAAATCCGTGATTGCGGGTTGTACCATGCGAAAGCGAAAAATCTTTTGGGCATGGCAAAAATGCTTCATGAAAAATTTAAGGATGTTATACCAAAAGATATAGAAACCATGATGCAACTGCCGGGGGTGGGGCGTAAGACCGCCAATGTGGTGGCAAGCATTATTTATAATATTCCAGCCATTGCGGTGGACACTCATGTTTTTCGTGTCAGTCACAGGTTAGGTTTGGCAAAGGGCAAAACACCTGAAGAAACGGAATTGGAGTTGCAAAAAATCATACCCAAAGAAAAATGGGGCAATGCCCACCATTGGTTGATTTGGCATGGGCGTTTGGTTTGTAAGGCACGGAAGCCGGAATGTGCAAATTGTATTTTGCAGGATTTATGTCCGACGAATAAATAGAAATGATTTTAACAGTTCAAAACTTGCGTAAGTCCTTTGGCATTAATGAGGTGCTGAAGGGAGTGAATCTGCAAATTGAAAATGGCGAACATGTTGGTATGGTGGGGGTTAACGGCAGCGGCAAGACCACTTTGCTCCATTGCCTTTTAAATACCAACTGGGCTGATGGCGGGACTGTGAAACTGGCATCTCAAATTAGTATCGGTTTTGTGCAACAGGGTTTTGAGGGTATGAAAGGCAGTATTTGGGAATATATTACTGCGGTTACGCCCAAGGTTTTGCAGTTCAAAGATGATTTGGATGACTATACTTACGATGTGCGGATTAAAAAAGTTCTTGTAGGACTGGGTTATACTCAGGACTGGTGGGACAAGGATGTAACTACATTGTCGGGAGGTCAAAAGACACGCTTGCTTTTGGCTTGTGCTTTGGTACGCAATCCTGATTTTCTTGTTTTGGACGAACCTACAAATCATTTGGATATCCGTATGATGGAATGGCTGGAAAAATATTTGCAGGAGTTCAAGGGGGCAATTTTAATTGTCAGCCATGACCGTGCCTTTTTAGATAATGTGGTAACCCGTGTATTGGAAGTTGAAGCAGGTTATGTAAAAAGCTATAAGGGTAACTACAGTTCTTACACGCAACAGAAAGCATTGGAAGTACAAAGCAAGACAGCGGCCTATAATGCACAACAGGAATATATCGCCAAGACGGAGGCCTATATCCGCCGTTTTAAGGCGGGCATAAAAAGTAAGCAGGCACGGGGCAGGCAATCTCAACTTAACCGATTGGAAAGGATTGATGCACCGGTGGAATATGAAGAGTTCAATTTGCGTTTGCCGCCTACGGAGGAATGTGCTAACCGGGTTTTAGTTCTTGATGATTTAACCATCGGTTACGGGGAAAATGTTTTAGTCAAAAACATCAAAAATGAAATTCTGCGTGGGGAAAAATTGGCATTGATTGGAGCCAATGGCACGGGCAAATCCACATTGCTAAAAACAATTTTAGGGGATGTGGATCTGCTCAATGGTTCTGTGAAAATTGGCAATCGGGTGAAGATTGGTTATTTTTCGCAAAGTTATGAGCGGCTGAATAACAAGCAAACTATTTTAGAAAACTTCCTTGAAGAATATGGGCTTACGGTGGAACATACCCGTTCACTTTTGGGTGGGATGCTTTTTCACGGAGATGATGTGTTTAAGCATATTGGCGAGTTGTCCGGCGGACAGAAAGCACGCTTGGTGTTATTGAAATTAGTGTTGGACGGAGCCAATTTCTTGATTCTTGACGAACCCACAAATCATTTGGATATTTTGGCGAAGGAAACTGTTGAGGCGGCATTGGCGGTTTATGACGGTACGGTATTAGTTGTGACTCATGACCGTTATTTGGTGCAGGAACTGGCGGAGCGGATTTGGGAAATAGACGGCGGGGAGTTGCACGATTATCGGGGTGATTATAATTTCTATTTGAAACATAAGGTTCAGGTGTCAGGTGATATGGGTCAGGGTTCAGGTATCAGGGATCAGGTGTCAGCGGTCAGGAGAGAGGACGATAAAGACAAAGAAAATAAGGGCGGAAAATCTGTTGACTTTAAGCAGGTGGAAAAGGTGGAGGAGCAAATTCGTGAATATGAGGCCATGTTGAAATATACGGTAAGCAAGATGGAAAATCCCAATTTGGGCCAGTGCGAAATGGAGATGCTGACGCAGGAATACGATGAGTATGAAAAGAAGGTTAATGAGTTGATGGCTAAGTGGGAAGAACTGCAATTATGAAATGCTCGTTATTGAATGTTTATACTGTGTCGGCATCATAAAAAATGACCTCAATATACTTCAGTATTATTTCGGTCATTTTTTATTTGTCTCATTGTCTAAACATCCACTAACTTTGCATTTGATGCAAAATAAAATTATTGAATATTAAATAACTTGCAATGTAAAGCGAAATGCTGTATAATTGCTATAATTTGGGAGGTGAAATTATGAGCAATACAGTACAGGTTACCATGAGAATGGATGCGGATTTAAGGGATGAATGCAAAAGATTTTTTGCCAGTTGCGGATTAAGTGTCAGTCAGGGGGTACAAATGGCATTGAGGGCAATGTTGCGGGAAGGGCGGATTGTTGCCGAACCACGCTATAATAAGGAAACATTGGCGGCTATGGCAGAGGCAGATGATATTATGGCTCATCCTGAAAAATACAAATCTTATACCGATGTTGATGAAATGATGAAAGATCTTATGGTGGCGGAGGATGGGGAGTAGTGTTAAGGGTTAAGTAAGTTTATGAAACATGCGGATTATATGCAAATAGCAATTCAAGAAGCGAAACTGGCGGCACAGCAGGGGGAAATTCCTGTGGGTGCAGTTTTGGTTTGTAATGGTGAGATTATTGCCAAAGCCCATAATCAGCGGGAAACAACCGGTGATGCCACCGCCCATGCAGAAATTTTAGTGATTCGTGAGGCCTGTGCCAAGTTAAATAATTGGCGGCTTAAGGATTGTACTTTGTATGTAACTTTGGAGCCATGCCCTATGTGTGCAGGTGCCATTGTGAATGCCCGTATTTCCCAGGTAATATACGGAACGGCGGACAGCAAGGCGGGTGGCGTGGACAGTTTGTTTAATATTGTGAATAACAAAAATCTTGACCATCGGGTTGAGGTTTTGTCGGGAATATGTGAAAAAGAGTGTAGGGAAATTTTGCAAAAATTTTTGCAGGAAAAACGAGGTGAAGAAAATGCGTAAATTTGCACCGGTGAAGAATGCGCCGAAGGACACAAAATTACCGGAACGGAGTACTGCTCATAGTGCAGGGTATGATATTTTTATTCCTGTGGATGTTACTATTCCGCCCCATGCTTTTTCGGAGTTAATTCCGTTGAACATAAAAGTTTATATGGAGCCGGATGAGTATTTTGGTATTGTGATTCGCAGCAGTTTGGCAACTACAAAGGGAAAGTTACGGATCAGTCAGGGGGAGGCCATTATTGATGCGGACTATGCGGACAATCCTAACAATGACGGCAATATCGGTTTGTTATTCCGCAATGATGATGACAAGCCCTTTGTTTTCAAAAAGGGGGACAGATGTGCCCAGGGGATTTTTAAGAAATATTTGATAACGGATGATGACACGGCAAGCGGTACCCGTGATGGTGGTTTTGGCAGTACGGGGAAATAATTACTTGTTGAAAAAAATTGTGATTTGATGTAAAATATACCCACAATTTAAAAGATAATAATTGACCTTTGGGGCGGGGTGCAATTCCCCACCGGTGGTAAAGTCCACGAGCGTAAGCATGAATCGGTGCAATTCCGATACCGACGGTATAGTCCGGATGAGAGAAGGCAGTAAAAAAGTTTCCCCAAGGGGAAACTTTTTTAGTTAAAAATTAAAAGTTAAAAATGAAAAATTATGGTAATATGTTCCTGTGATTATAAATAGGGATTAGGGAAGGTAAAAAGTTCCTGTGATTATTATAGGGAATTTTCGGCAAAGCCGAAAATTGTCCATAGTTTTAAGCTTTAAGATTTTAGCTTTTAACTTGAAAGGGTATAAACTATGACAGCAAAAGATGACTTGAAATATATGCAACGGGCGTTGGAACTGGCACGGCAGGCGGAGGGGGAAACAAGCCCCAATCCCATGGTGGGTTGCGTGATTGTGAAAGATAATAAAATTATTGGCGAAGGGTGGCATCATCAGACAGGGTTGCCCCATGCGGAGTTGGAAGCGATTAAAGATGCCAAAAACAAAGTGCGTGGTGCTACGGTGTATGTCACTTTGGAACCTTGCAGTCATGTGGGCAGGGTCGGACCCTGTTGTGTAACCTTGGCAAGAATGGGGGTGGCAAGGGTGGTTTGTGCTATGGTTGACCCCAATTCCAAGGTGGCTGGAGCAGGCATAAAATATTTGCAGGAGGCAGGGGTCGCTGTAGAAGTGGGGCTTTGTGAACAAGAAGCAAAAAAACTCAATGAAAAATTTCTTTTTGCAATTACCCATGACAGACCTTTTGTCAGTTTGAAATATGCTATGACTTTGGACGGGAAAATTGCCACTCCTAATGGTGACAGCCAGTGGATTACGGGAGAAGAGGCAAGGACGAAAGCACATTATTTGCGTAAGACCCATGATGCGATTTTAGTGGGAGTGGGAACGGTACTTAAAGATAATCCGGAACTTACTACCCGTTTGGTAAAGGGTGTCAGCCCTTTGAGAATAGTTCTTGATGCAAAACTGCAAACTCCTTTGACAAGTGCAGTGCTGAATGAGGCGGCAAGAACACTCATATTTGTTGGCAACAATTATAATGTTGAACATAGGCAGGTTTTAGAGCAGTTAGAGTGGGTGGAAGTGATTGAGGTCAGGGAAACCGCGGAGGGAATTTTAGATTTACAGGAAATTTTGAATATTTTGTCCAAACGGGAAATCCGCAGTGTGCTTGTGGAAGGCGGCAGTAAGGTGTTGGGCGCTTTTAAGGATGCCGGATTAGTTGACAGGGTCTATGCCTTTGTTGCCCCAAAGATTTGTGGCGGACAAAATTCTTTAAGTGCCATTGGCGGAGCAGGCATAGAATTTATGGATGACGCATTGCAGTTGGAAGATTTGGAAATGGAAAAATTAGGCAGTGATGTGTTGCTGACGGCGAGGATAAAAGAAAAATGTTCACGGGTTTGATAGAAGAATTGGGAGAAGTTAAGAATTTAACAGGTATGGGAAATTCTTATCGTTTGACTGTTGGTGCCAAAAAGATTTTGGCAGGTGTTCAGATTGGTGATAGTATTGCGGTGAACGGGGCTTGCTTGACGGTGGTGGAAAAGAATGAAAATTCTTTTACGGTTGATGTTATGCCGGAAACCGCAAAGCATACTACTATCGGTCAATTACATACAGGAGAAGGTGTCAATTTGGAGCGTACCCTGTGTTTTGGGGAACGCTTGGAAGGCCATCTGGTGAGCGGGCATATTGAAGGTGTGGGACGGATTTTACAGCGTCAGGAAGATGGGAACGCCTTGCTTTTCAAAATTGCTTGTGATAAAACGCTTACCCATTACATCGTCAAAAAAGGCAGCATTGCGGTGGACGGGATTTCCCTGACGGTGGTGGATGTGGACGAAAATTCTTTTCAGGTGAGTATTATTCCCCATACGGCAGCGGTAACCACTTTGGGGTTTAAGCGGGTTGGGGACAAGGTGAACATTGAAACAGATTTGATTGGGAAATATATAGAAAAATTTGTGGGAAAGAAGGATGAATTTTGGGAAAAATTAAAATTAGAAATGTGAATTTGGAAATGAGAAATGACGGTGGAAAGTTCCTGCGATTATAATTCAGCATGAAAGGAAAATGGCAAAGATGTTCAAATATACTTCAATAGAAGAAGCAATTAAATATTTTTCCCAAGGCGGTATGCTTCTGGTCAGTGATGATGAGGACCGGGAGAACGAAGGAGATTTAATTATGGCGGCACAGTTCGCCACTCCTGAGGCAGTTAATTTTATGGCGAAGGAAGCCAGAGGCCTTATCTGTATGCCGGCGGACGGCAAGATTATGGACAAATTACAGCTGGGGGCAATGGTGGCAAATAATACGGACAACCACGAAACTGCTTTTAGTGTGAGCATTGACCATGTGAGCACCACTACGGGGATTAGTGCCTATGAAAGAGCATTAACTATGTTAAAATGTTCGGAAGAAAATGCCCAGCCCATTGATTTTCGCAGACCCGGTCATGTGTTCCCCCTGCGTGCCAGAGATGGTGGCGTGCTTGTGCGGACGGGGCATACGGAGGCAACAGTTGACTTGTGCAAACTGGCGGGACTAAGACCTGTGGGTATTTGCTGTGAAATTATGAATGATGAAGGACGAATGGCAAGGACGGATGAATTGATTGAGTTTGCCCAAAAATTTCATTTGCCTTTTATCACGGTGGCGGATTTGGTTGCCTACCGCAAG
Source organism: Acidaminococcaceae bacterium (assembly GCA_045598345.1). Taxonomy (GTDB): domain Bacteria; phylum Bacillota; class Negativicutes; order Acidaminococcales; family Acidaminococcaceae; genus Phascolarctobacterium_B. The sequence goes on from JAZLLX010000053.1 coordinate 16,194, forward strand.
CAACACGAAAAATTGATTCACAGAGTGGCGGAGGCGGAATTGCCGAGTAAATATGGCCATTTCCGCATTATTGCTTATGAAAATGATTTAGACAATTTATGTCATATTGCTTTGGTTAAGGGTGATATTAAGGGCAAGGAAAATGTTTTGGTACGGGTGCACTCTGAATGTCTGACCGGTGATGCCTTTGGCAGTATGCGGTGCGACTGCGGTGACCAGTTGGCGACTGCTTTGCGAATGATTGAAAAAGAGGGTTTGGGGGCAGTGGTCTATATGCGGCAGGAAGGCAGGGGTATTGGACTTGCCAACAAGATTCGTGCCTATGCGTTACAGGATGGGGGCTTGGATACGGTGGAAGCAAATATAAAATTGGGCTTTAAGTCGGATTTGCGGGACTATGGTTTGGGAGCACAGATTTTGTCGGACTTGGGGTTAAGCACCATTCGCTTGATTACCAATAACCCTGCCAAACGCAGCGGGTTAAGCGGTTACGGCATTAAAATTGTGGAGCGTGTGCCGATAGTTATGGAAGCCAATGAGTATAATGAAAGTTATTTACATGTCAAGGAAACCAAAATGGGACATGAGATGAAATAGACATTGATTAAGTTATCCATCTTTTTGCATAGTTTACGGTTAATTTTTTTAACGGGAAAATCGCACGATTTTCTGAGAAAATCTGCCGATTTTCCCGATAGGAAACTTTCGAAAAGAAAATTTAAAAAATAATTTGGCCTTGTACCACATTTGACTGTGAAATGGTATTACAATTTTAATATGTAATGAAGTTTGTTTGATATCTTAAATGGAGGATGATATTTATGGAACGATTTGCAAATATTACCAAGCACTATGATTGGTTAAGAACAACAGAAAAATTTGCAGAGGGTACTCCAATGACAGTAAAAACTGAAAGTGATGGGAGTATAACTTATATTGCGGGTAACGCAGTTTATACAGATAAGGCAAAAGAATTTATAAATGATTGTAAGACCGCTATAGGTAGATGGTCTTGGGAATATGAGCATAGCTCCGTTGATTGGGATGTACGCAATAATGATGTAATGAAAGTTTTTGGTGACTTTTTAAGAATTGATTTTTCAAAATACGATTTCTCAGAATATAATAATTATAGAAAAATTTGCTTTTGGATGAGAGATTTGTTACTGGGTGAAAATATTTACAGGGGAGCATGGTTATATGCTTTTGAAAAAGGAGCATTTCTTAATCTTTGTAAGTACTTTTTGAAATTTGATAACAAAAAACAAAGCGTACAGTTTGATGGTAAAACATATGACTATGTCCCATTATATACAGGGGGGTACGGGAACTATGTTATTGAAATGGATGGACATTATTATTTGTATGATGTTAGTACTGGTGATGCACCGCCAGTTGAACGTGAGTATGTTGATTCAATTTTGAAATTTAGTTATTTTGAGGAGTTTGTTGGAGAAATACCCGTGGAACATAAAGCCATTGTGGAAAAACAATTAATACAAGCATTAAGAAAACCGCATATAAAATCTAAACAAAATGAAATAATTTTGAACAGAATGTATGCTGGTGATTATTTGAAAAGTGACAATAATATTGGTCATGAAATTATAAATTTGTTTCAAGCAGATAATGGCAAGTATTATGTTTATATTAACCCTTATGGATCAATTGGCAGTTCACATGATGATAAAGTTAGAACTGTTTTAATGGTACGAGGTCATGGGGAACACATGTTGGAGGTTTTGGCGAAGACGGAAGGGCGTTTGAAACAATGGGTTTATGATAAACACTCAAAGGTAAAAAAGGATGATGAAAAATATAGAGAAGAACATCAAGAAATACATAATAGACATGTTAAAATGTTAAAGAATGTCACTTATGGCGGGAAGTCGTTAGAGGATATTTTTGAGGATAATCAAGATAATGATATTGCTTATTATGCGACATTTAAGGCAGACAAGATAATAAAAGTAAAAGAGCCAATTTATTTGGTTGATGCGAATTATCAACAGCAAGTTGGCGGCAATATGTATAAATTAGAGGATTTAAATAACTTTTCCAAGCAGAGTTTGAGAATGTATGTTTCGCAAGATAAACATTTCAAATCTTATGATACATTAGCGGATATTATTAATAGTCCTGAATTTTGGGGTGAGGCAGTAGGTCAAGTTAAAGACATAGAGCAACCCCAAAACGATACAGAAAATGACAATATATTCAAAATCATTAAAAAAGAATATGATGAATTAGTAGTGTCCAATATGTTGGCATATTATTTAGAAAAATATAGATGGTTATTTGATAGTTTTGCTAAAGAGGTTCTTAAAATAGATAATTTTGAAGTTTCTGATGTAGCTAAGTTAAGTGGTTTGATTGAAAGAGAAAAGCATATTGAGGTAGAAGGGAAAAAAGGACAAATTGACATATTAGTTAGAGATGTCGGCAGCAAAAACATTATAGTAATAGAAAACAAAATAAAATCAGGTATTAACGGAATAGTGGAAAATAGTGATATACATGATAAATGTATTCAATCACAACTAACAAATTATTATAATTGGGTTCAAGAACAAGAAGAGTACAATGATTATAATAAATACTTCTATATTTTTGTACCAAATTACAGTAAATTAGATGTTAATAAATATAGTTTTGGAAACAAATATACTGTTATTTGTTACTCAAAGATATACAAGTGGTTCAAAGAAATATATCCTTTTTTAAAAGAACGAGAAAAGATAGATAATGAAATATATTATAATGACTTTTTAGCACTTTTAGAAAAACATTCAAAATCAACAGACGATTTTGAAGAAGAAATGCGTTTGAGGTTTAGCAAGGTAATTAAAGAAACAACTTTAAGAGATGCTATAAAGCGAAGAACTAAAATTGATAAAAATAATTGGGACATGAATTTTAAGGAGGATTAAAAAATGAAAACTTTGGAAGGAAAAATTACGGGGAAGGGGTTGAAGGTGGCGATTGTGGTGAGCCGGTTTAATGAGTTTATTACCAATAAACTTTTAGGCGGTGCAGTTGACTGCTTAACCCGTCATGACTGCAAGGAAGAGAACATCACTGTGGCATGGGTGCCGGGCGCTTTTGAAATTCCTATGGTGGCAAAGAAATTGGCAATGTCCAAAAAGTATGATGCGGTGATTTGCTTGGGGGCAGTTATCCGTGGAGCCACCCCCCATTTTGACTATGTCTGTGCAGAGTGTGCCAAGGGCATTGCCCAAGTGGGAATGGAATCCTCTGTGCCGGTCACATTCGGCGTACTAACCACTGAAAACATCCAACAAGCAGTTGAGCGTGCCGGTTCCAAGTCGGGCAACAAAGGCGTGGACGCGGCTATGGCGGCGATGGAAATGGCAAGTTTGCTGAGAGAAATTTAATGAAATGGAACAAGATTATTTGACAAAAGCAACAGTTGAAGGTGTGCGTATTTATGCTTTGCGGACAACCAATTTAGTACGGCAGGCGGCGAAGATGCACCATTGCAGCCATGTGGCAAGTGCGGCTTTGGGCCGTGCCATGACGGGCGCTTTGCTTTTGGCGGCAACTATGAAGGACAAGGAAAGAGTTAATTTGCGTTTTGCCGGTGACGGCCCCATCGGTGAGATTATCGCCGATGCGGAGGGAACTTTTGTGCGGGGCTATGTGGAAAACCCCAATGTTTTTTTGCCGTTGAAAGATGGCAAACTTGATGTTGGCGGTGCAGTTGGCAAGGGTAATTTGGTGGTTACCCGCTATTTGCAAAATGCGGAGCCGTTCACAGGTTATTGCGAACTGAAGAACGGGGAAATTGCGGATGACCTGACCTATTATCTTTTCAAGTCGGAACAGACCCCTGCCAGTGTGGCCTTGGGGGTCTTGGTGGCGCCGGAGGGTGAAGTGGTGGCGGCTGGCGGTTTCTTCATTCAGGCCATGCCCGGCGCCAAGGATGAGGTGTTGGAAAAATTGGAGAACAATGTCCTGCACATCCCCTATGTAACACATCTTTTGGACATGGGCTATACCCCGGAGAAAATTATTGAAATTTTAGGGCAGGGGTTGAAGGTGGATTTCAAAGAAAATTTGCCGGTACAGTTCAAATGCCGTTGCAGTAGGGAAAGGGTGAAAAATGCTTTGGCATCTTTGGATAAAAAGGACTTAGCGGAAATGGGGCAGGACGAGGTGACGGAAGCCCATTGCGATTTTTGCAATACCACTTATACCTTCACCAAAGCGGAAGTGGAAGAAATCTTGAAGAGTAAATAGAGATTTGGTATAATATATATAGTATTGAAATTATTGCAAAGTTTAAGGAGGTAGTGATGGACACTGAAAGAGCAAAGGCGCTGGATTTGGCGTTAAAACAAATTGAAAAAGATTTTGGCAAAGGTGCAGTTATGAAACTGGGTGAGGCAGGAGCCCAAATGAATATTGATGTTATTCCCACGGGCGCATTGTCCTTGGATATTGCCTTGGGCGTTGGCGGTCTTCCCCGGGGCAGAATTACGGAAATCTATGGGCCGGAGTCCGGGGGCAAAACCACAGTAGCATTGCACATGATTGCCCAGGCGCAAAAGATGGGGGGCTATGCGGCTTTCATAGATGCGGAGCATGCCCTTGACCCTGTGTATGCCAAAAAATTAGGCGTAGATATTGACAACTTGTTGATTTCCCAGCCGGATGACGGGGAGCAGGCCTTGGAGATTTGTGAAGCGCTGGTACGCAGCGGCGCCATTGATATCGTGGTGGTGGACTCTGTGGCGGCATTGGTGCCAAGAGCGGAAATTCAAGGTGATATGGGTGACAGCCATGTGGGTTTGCAGGCCCGCCTGATGAGTCAGGCCATGCGAAAACTTACAGGAATTATTGCCAAGTCCAAATGTGCCGCTGTATTCATTAACCAAATCCGTGAAAAAGTCGGCATTATGTTCGGCAACCCCGAAACCACCACGGGCGGCAGGGCGTTGAAATTCTATTCCACAATCCGTATTGAAGTACGCAAAGGCGAAGCAATTAAAGACGGCAACGACATTATCGGTTCCCAAACGAAAGTTAAGATTGTTAAGAACAAAGTGGCATCCCCCTTCCGTCAGGCGACCTTTGACATTATGTACGGCCAGGGAATTTCCAAAGAGGGCTGTTTGGTAGATATGGGTGTGGAAATGGGTATTGTGCAAAAGAGCGGCGCCTGGTTCAGTTTCAAAGACCAGAGGATCGGCCAGGGCAGGGAAAAAGCCAAGGCCTATTTTGCAGAAAATCCTGAAGCGGCTGCGGAAATTGAAAATATGATTCGTGAAAAAGCGGTTGCCCACATGGTGGGGGCAGAGGAACAACCTGTTGAATAAGCCAAAAGAATTTCCCAGTGTGGAAGCGGCCTATGACAAAGCATTGGATATGCTTGCCTTGCGTGAGCACGGGGGCAGGGATATGTTTGAAAAACTGCTGCTCAAAGGGGCAACGGAGGAGCAGGCGGAAAGCGTGGTGGCTTTGCTGAAACAGGCAGGGCTGATTGATGAACTGCGTTACGGCAAGGCGGTTTATCGTGGCTGGCTGGACAAAAGATGTTTTGGCAAAGTCCATTTGACCGCCACCCTAACCAAGAAACTGGTGGACAAATCCGTGTGGCAGGAAATATTGGCGGAGTTCACCCCGGAACTGGAAGAAGAACATGCCAGGGAGGCGGCCCTCCTGTTTTATACAAAATACCGTGGCAAACATTTTGAAAATAAAAAAAAGTTGTGGGCCACAGCGGCGGCTTTTATGGTGAACCGTGGCTTTGGGCCTGACTATATGGACTTGGTGTTAGGATATTTTAACCAAAACAATCAAGATTAAAGGTTGACAATTCCTTTATAAAAAACTACAATATAAAGTATCCAATCGAATACCGGCAGGTCATTCGTAAATGGCCTGCTTTTATCATGTGATTTACATGAAATTGCAAAGTCAAACAGAGAGGAGGTGAAAATCATTTTAACGTTAGTAGTAGTCGCTGTAATTGCTTTGGTGGCTGGTGCGGGGGCAGGATTCTTCTACCGTAAGCAGGTAGCGGAGGCCAAGATTGGCAGTGCGGAACAAAAGGCCAAGGAAATTGTGGAACAGGCGGAAAAGGCCGCAATCGCCAGGAACAAAGATTTGCTGGTGGAAGCCAAGGAAGACATCCACCGCATGCGTGGGGAACTGGAACGGGAAACCAAGGAAAGCCGTGCCGAACTGCAAAAAATGGAACGGCGTCTGGTGCAAAAAGAAGAAAACCTGGACAAAAAAGTTGAATCCTACGAAAAGAAGGAAGAGAAAATTGCTGAAAAGGAACAAATCTTGGCAGCAACCCAGGAAAAAGCAGATGCCCTTTACCGGCAGCAAGTATTGGAATTAGAGCGAATGAGCGGCTTGACTCACGAACAGGCAAGACAGGAACTGTTGAGTTCTTTGGAAAGTGAAGTCAAGCACGATTCCGCAGTCCTGATTAAGGAACTGGAACAACAGACCAAGGACGAAGCGGACAAAAAGGCAAGGGAGATTATATCCTTGGCCATCCAGCGCTGTGCAGCAGATCATGTGTCTGAAACCACAGTATCTGTTGTGGAGTTGCCTAACGATGAAATGAAGGGCCGTATTATCGGCCGTGAAGGTCGGAATATCCGTACTTTGGAAATTTTGACAGGAATAGAGTTGATTATCGATGACACACCGGAGGCGGTGGTAATATCCGGGTTTGACCCGGTTCGTCGGGAAATTGCTCGCATTGCCCTGGAAAAACTGATTAACGACGGGCGTATCCACCCGTCCCGTATTGAGGAAATGGTGGAAAAAGCCCAAAGGGAAATTGAACAAAAGATTAAGGAAGCCGGTGAACAGGCCATGTACGAAGTTGGCGTACGGGGGCTGCACCCGGAGGAAATCAAACTTTTGGGACGTTTGCGTTACCGCACCAGTTACGGGCAGAATATGTTGAAACATTCCATTGAAGTTGCCAATCTCGCCGGCATTATGGCGGCGGAATTGGGCGTAGATGTGCTGATGGCAAAACGGGCCGGCCTGTTGCATGATATCGGCAAGGCAGTTGACCACGAAGTGGAAGGCAGCCATGTGGAACTGGGTGTGGAAGTTGGCAAAAAATATCGTGAAAACGAAATCGTGTTGAACTCCATCGCATCCCATCATGGCGATACAGAGCCAAAATCTGTGGAAGCGGTTTTGGTGGCGGCGGCGGACGCAGTCAGCGCCGCCCGTCCGGGAGCCCGCAAGGAAACCCTGGAAAGTTATATGAAACGCTTAACTCGATTGGAAGAAATCTCCGAATCCTTTGAAGGAGTGGAGAAATGTTATGCGGTTCAGGCAGGCAGGGAAATCCGTATTATGGTCAAGCCGGACAAAATCAATGATGATGACAGCGTAATTTTGGCACGGAATGTGGCGAAGAAGATTGAAACGGAAATGGAATATCCGGGACAAATCAAAGTTGTCATTATCAGGGAAACAAGAGCAGTTGAATATGCAAAATAGACAACAAAAAATCCCCCGTTGCATTGTAGCGGGGGATTTTTTGTTATCTAAAATAACTATTGCAGGCAATGTATGCTTTGGCCGGTAAAGCGTTGTCTTCATTCCATTGCAATTTTATATGATTGAGAAACACTTGAACTTGTGATTCCGCATCGTTCAATGCTTGGGGCGGGAAGAAAATGCCACAATACGGCGATAGCAAATCTACTCTGCTATCCGCTATCTGCCATTCTTTCAAGGCATTAAGAAAATTTACTCCACGTTGGGTGGTCAAGGTTTGCTCCGGATTGACCGCTTCTTCGGGAAAAAATACTTCCATTCCCAAAAGGGAATCAAAGTTGCCGTCAGGCAACAAATTCAAACTGACAGTAATTTCAGGATAATTCCAGTCAGTCAGGCAGGGAATCTTTGTTTTGGCGTCTGCCGGCAAAGGGGAATGGTTGATAGCCGTCAACAGATTTTCAATATCCGGCAAAGTGCAGGGCAGGTGTTCATCATTGACAAAGGCACGGGTAAAAATCATTTTCAAAGGCGAATTAGTACGCCCGGGCATCAAACCAAGATAGAGTAATTGCCAACCCTGTGGAAGGTTGTTGACAATCGCTTCTGCTTTGAACCATTGGGGCGGTTCATTTTTTTTTGCCCAAAGTTTTGGAAAAATATTTTTTTCAGCATTTGTGCAGTCAAAGAACACGGAGGGAATTCCCTGCTTGCTGTTACCCGTGTCCAGTTCTACATATACACTGTTATCTTCAGGTAACAACATACTCAAATATTGAAAAAGTGGCAAAACTTTTTGTCCGACAGCACTATTGAAAAAATTGTTGTTGAGATTTTTTATACTGTAACTGAATGAAATGTCCGTATAGGCATCGCCTTGTAAAGGGATTTCCAACAGGGATTGCTGCATATCCACAGGATTAGCCAGATGAAAATCTTTTGCTGCCTGCAAAATTGCAGTTTGACTATCCCCAAAAAGTTGGCTGACTATGCTTGTTGGAAGATTGTTGAACCAAAAAGCAAAAGTGTCCGCAGTGGGTGTATTTCGCAATATATTGTTATTAGTAATGTTAGAATTCATTTCATTTTCTCTCCAAAATTATATATCACTATTATAACATTAATCTATGTATTTGCAACAATGGGAAATTGAACAAAGGCAAATAATAATGCGTAATCTAATTAAAAATTTAGAATGCAGAATTAAGAATTATGGTAGGATGTTCCTGTGATTATA
>JAZLLX010000054.1:0-1018 GCA_045598345.1 Acidaminococcaceae bacterium
CTGCGGTACTGACGGCTTTGTTCCAAATAAAAACCTTTATCCCCAGATTTCTTACTGATTTCTTTCTCCAACGCCCTTAACCCTTTGCCACTTGCCACCACCGCTTTTATACCGTCCAATGCTGCCAAATAAAAAGTTGCAATAGCAATGTATGTATTTGTATAAGGAGTAGGCGAACGCATTTCAAAACGGGTAGCATTGGGATTATCCAAATCACGCACCAACCCCACAAGAATTGTCCTATTTCGGCTGGGAACATTAGGCGCCAACCCTAAACTGGTAACAATACATACTGGTGCCTCAAACCCCGGTTGCAGACGGTTAAAAGCATCCGTAGTACAAGAAATAAACGGATTGATAACTTCATAATTTTTCAAAAGTCCCATCAAAGCACCATATCCCAAAGCGGACAAAAATTCCTTTTTCATATCATTGGGTGAAAACAAATTTACGAACTTACCGTTCTTCATAACAGCCCCAATCCCAACATGGGTATGCTCGCCACTGCCTGCAACCCCTGCAATCGGTTTTGCTTCAAAAGACACGTCCAACCCGTTTTTACGGAAAGTTTCCTTAACAATATTACGGACTAAAATTTCATTATCACCGGTTTGGACACCCAAACTATATTTCCAGTCAATTTCCAACTGCTCCATAATATGTGTCATATGTCCGTCTGCATTCAACTGCCCTTTGACACCGCCACACTCTTTATGCCCCATCTCAGGCTCCAACCCATACAATTGCATAGTTTCAATACATTGCTCCAAAGCGGTACGCACACTCCCCCGTGTTCTCTGCCAATATTGTTCCTGCATAATCTGGCTGGAACTTAATGCCTCCACAGGAGCATCCTCACTTGGTGTCTTTACCCAAAACTCCAACTCTGTAGCACAAGTAAAAATAAGTTTCTTAATCTTTCTGCAATCAATATGCTCCAACCCTGCCACCTTACTATGTTTATGCAAAAGTGCCAACAATTCCTTTTCCACATAAGACAAAGTATCTGCCAAAATAG
>JAZLLX010000055.1:0-8989 GCA_045598345.1 Acidaminococcaceae bacterium
TAAAGGGACTGATTTTAGAAATATAAGCGAGGACGATGTGCAAAAAGCAGTAGATGAGATAAATAATCGACCAAGAAAAATGCATGATTGGAAATCTGCTTTTGAAGTTTTTAGTGTTGCACTTACTTGACAATCTGCCGATCACACGAAGTGTGGTGGTGGGGTCACTCTCTCCGACAAGAATAGATGTCAAAGAACAAAGAATAAAGAACAAATATGGTAAAATGTTCTTGTGAATAGAATAAAAAAGTCCGCACAATGCGAACTATATTTTTCCCGCCCAGGCGTGGGCGGGGTGGATTGCCTATAGGAACATAGAAGGGCAAGACGGGGTGGGTCGCTCTCTACGACAGAAGAACTAAACTTAACACAATACTAACTATTGCTATAATCACAGGAACATTACACCGAAATTTATAACTTCTAACTTACAACTTCTAACTACAAGCGAGCGACCCCACCACCGACCTTAAAAACTGTGTCGGTCCCCCGCCCCTTTATGGGCGGACAAGGGTTCGCAAAACCTCGCACACCCGAAACCCAATTATATAATCACAGGAACATCCTACCATAATTACGCATTGCGAATTACGCATTCCGCATTATTTTCCCCTGCCTGCACCCCTTGTCTTCCCCGTTTCCTGTAGGTCTGTAATACTCCACTCCCACCAGTTCATCGGGCAAATATTGCTGTTCCACCCAGCCGCCGTAACTGTGGGGATATTTGTAATCCAAGCCATGCCCCATTGTAGCCGCGCCGGGATAATGGGCATCACGGAGATGTACCGGCACATTGCCAATCTTGTTGTTACGCACATCGTTCCGTGCATATTCAATACCCATTGTGGCGGAATTAGATTTGGGGGCGTTACAAATATACAGCACCGCCTCGCTCAATGGCAGTTGTGCCTCCGGCCAGCCCACAAAATCCGCCACCTGAGCACAGGCATTTGCCACCACAATGGCGTTGGGGTCTGCCAAGCCCACATCCTCCGCCGCACAGATACAAATCCTGCGGGCAATAAAGCGGAGGTCTTCCCCGCCCTCAATCATCCTTGCCAAATAATGCAGAGCCGCATTGGAATCACTGCCCCGCATACTTTTGATAAAGGCGGAAATTATGTCATAGTGCTGGTCGCCCTTTTTGTCATAGCGTTGCAGGGCATTGCCGATTATGCTCCGCAAAACCTCCGCATTCACAAGGCGGTTTTCTTTTTCCGGCAGCATAAATTCCGCCTGTTCCAAGATATTCAAGGCACTGCGGGCATCCCCGCCACAAAAAACCGCAATGATTTTCAAGGCATCTTCCGTAATTTCAAAACTGTCCCCAAAACCCTGTTCCTTGTCATGAACCGCCCGTTCCAAGATTTGCCGCACCTGCTCACTGTCCAGCCGTTCCAAGCGGATGACCTTCATGCGGCTGAGCAAAGGCGAATTGATTTCAAAAAAGGGATTTTCCGTTGTGGCGCCAATCAGAATAATGGTGGCGTTCTCCACATAGGGAAGAAGCACATCCTGTTGTGCCTTATTGAAACGATGAATTTCGTCAATGAATACCAGCGTCCGCCCCAGTCCGCTCCGCAGGGTGTCCTGTGCCTGTTGGATAAGTTTACGCAATTCCGGCACGCCGCTGGACACCGCATTTATCGCCACAAATTTTTCGCCGGTGGTGTGGGCAATCACCTCTGCCAAGGTGGTTTTCCCCGTGCCCGGCGGGCCATAGAACAAAACACTTTGCAAGGCATCTTTTTCAATCATCCGCCGCAGGGGACTGCCCTTGCCCACCGCTTTTTCCTGACCCACAAAATCATCCAAGCGTTGGGGACGCATTCTGTCCGCCAAAGGTTTCTGCCTGCTTGTGTTATTGACAAACAACGATTCCATCATAATTTTTTCTCCACTAATTTTCTCACTGCATAGGATGCCATCAGGAGTCCTGCCGCACCCGGCACAAAGGCCATTGAGCCGGACTTGGGTTCTTCTTCGGAATAGACCACCGCCACCCCTTTGTCAATGCCCTCTTTCCGCAGTTTTTGCCTTACACTGCGTGCCAAAGGGCAACCGCTGGTCTTGCTTATATCCGCAATTTTCAACAGTTCCGGTTGTAATTTTTTGCCCGTGCCCATCGCACTGACAACGGGAATATTGTGTTTTACACACTCCGCCAAAACATCAACTTTGGCATCCGTGTCATCAATGCAGTCCAGCACAAAATCTATTTTGCCGTTGAAAAATTTTGCAAAATCACCCCTGTGATAAAACTCCTTCAAAACCTGCACTTTGCAGGCAGGGTTAATCTCTGCAATACGCTCCGCCATAACTTGAGTTTTGGGCTTTCCCAAAGTGTTGAGGGTGGCGCCGATTTGCCGGTTAAGGTTGGAAGGGGCATAACAATCACCATCTGCCAAAAGCAGATTACCGATGCCGCTACGGCACAGGGCTTCAACCGCATAGCCGCCCACGCCGCCAAGACCGAAAACCAAAACAGTGGCATTTTGCAATTTCTCAATATTCTCTTTACCAAGCAGTTCTTCCGACCGCTCCAACCAATTTTTCATAACACACCATAAAAAAATTAAAAGTTATAAGTTATAAGTTAAAAATTATGGTAATATATTCCAGTGATTGTATAATAAGGGCAAAGGATACAGGAATCAGGATTCAGGGAAAGTCCGCTGAAAGCTAACTATTCAAAATCTAATTGCAGGAACTTGAGCAGCCCCCGCCCTTGCGGGAGCTGTCGCCTATAGGAACACAGAAAGGCGACTGGGGGTGCGGATTACGCAGAAAACTTGTTTGCCTAATGCTGACTCTTGTGCCCCCTGGAAGGGGCTGGCAGTTGCGTAGCAACTGACTGAGGGTGGCGATTAAAGTGGTACTTTCGCATAGTGCGAAGTTCCCAATCCTCAGTCAGCCACCTATGTTCCTGTCGCTGACAGCCCCTTCACCAAGGGGCCTTAAGTTCGCACTCCGCCAACTCCCCCGCTATAATCACAGGAACATCTTACCATAACTTTAAGTTTTAAGATTTTATCTTTTCATTAGCGACAGCGTAATCCTATGTTTCCCCACACCCCTGCCCCTCTCCCCAAGGAGAGGGTTACTTCCGCACTCTGCCAACTTCCCTGCTATAATCACGGGAACATATTACCATATCTGTTCTTTATTCTTTGTTCTTTGACATTTATTTTCACAATTACGCATTGCGAATTCCGCATTCCGCATTATACACAAACTCCATCACAACCCATCCTCCCCGCCTGTCCATATTCACTAATTGCAGGCCGTACTGGTTGGCTGTTTTTTCCACATCCCCTGCCCGTTCTTCAATAATACCGCTGGCAAGAAAATGCCCTTTGTCATTCAGTTTTTGCACCACATCGGGAATGACCTGAATAATTATATCCGCAATAATATTGGCAATAATCAAATCCGCTTTGCCCTCCGTGCCGTGCAGCAAATCACCTTCCGCCACCTCTATCTGTTTGTCCAGATGGTTAAGGGCAATGTTTTCCTTCGCCACTTTTACCGCCACCGGGTCAATGTCAATGGCCCTGATTTTTCCTGCGCCCAACAAAGCCGCCGCCATTGCCAAAATACCGCTGCCAGTGCCCACATCAAAGACCTTCATGCCGCCCTGCACAATCTTTTCCAAACGTTGCATACACATATTGGTGGTGTGATGAGTGCCCGTGCCGAAGGCCATACCCGGGTCAATTTCAATCACATGCTCCCCCGCTTGCGGGGTGTATTCCTCCCAACTGGGTTTGATTACCATACTTTCCCCCACACGGGTCACATGGAAATATTGTTTCCATTCATTTGCCCAGTCCTGCTCCGATACGGTGCGGAACAACAAGTCACCAAAGCGGAACCTGCCGATGCGGCTTTCAATCAAATCCAGTTCCGCATTGATTTTTTGCAACCGCTCCTGCCAACTGTCATCAAAAGGATAATAGGCCGTGACCGCCACCTGCTCCGTATTGGTCTGCTCGGGAATATCCGTCAGTTGCCAGCCCCCGTATTTGCGGAGATGGTTAATCAGTTCCGGGTCATCAATGACCGTGCCTTTTGCCCCCAAGTCAATCAGAATTTGGCTTACGGCCTCCACGGCCAAATGTGTGGTCTTGATTGTAATTTCTATGTAGTTCATAGTACATGTAAGTATAGCACATTTGGAATAAGAAATAAATTATTTGACGAATTATTTTTTTAATAATATAATATACGATTATGAACAAGAAGAAAAAGGGTAAGCCCTTCCTTACCCCCATACAAAAAAGAAAACTGAAAAAGTATTTGAAGTCCGCCCTGCTCTGCCTTGTGTCGGGCATTATTATGTTCCTGGCAGTGGCTGTTGGGTTCTCAGGACTTTTCACACCTAAAAATTTAGAAGAAACTCTCCGCCCGGACGCTTCCAGTTTGTTCCTGGACGATGCGGGGGAAGTTATTTTTTCCGCCCAGAGCGCCGAACGCCGTATGCCGGTGGAATTGGATGTTATTCCCCTTCATGTGCAGAACTGTTTTATTGCCATTGAGGATAACCGTTTCTACGAACATTCCGGCATTGACTACCGTGCCACCGCCAGAGCCATTGTAATGACTTTGAGCGGACGGGAAGTGCAGGGCGGTTCCACCATTACCCAACAGTTGGCGAAAAATGCCTTTTTAACACAGGAGCGTACCCTTACCCGTAAGATTCGGGAGGCCTATATTGCCAAGGAACTGGAGCGGCAGTACAGCAAGAAGGAAATTTTGGGAATGTATCTTAACCAAATTTATTTTGGCAATGGTGTGTATGGTGTGCAGAGTGCCGCCAAAATGTATTTTGATAAAAATGTGCAGGATTTGACCGTGTCCGAAGCGGCCATGCTGGCGGGCATTCCCAAAGCGCCGAACTATTACAATCCCTTTGTGAATTTTAAGGAAAGCAAGGAACGTCAGGAACTGGTTATTGACCAGATGGAAAAATACGGATTTCTGACCAGCGAGCAGGCAGCCCAGGCCAAGACGGAGGAAATAAAGCCCTGCGAAGGCCACATGAAGGAACAGATTGATTTACGCAGTTATTTCTTTGATATGTGCAGTCAAAAGGTTATGGATGAGTTTGACCCGGATGCTCTTTATAAAGGTGGTTTGAAGATTTATACCACTTTGAATAGCAAGATACAGGAAGAGGCGGAAAAGGCAATGAAACAGCACCTTCCTGATTTCTATGAAGACGACAATCACAAGCACCAGCCCCAGTGTGCGGTTGTTTGTGTTGACCCCAATACGGGTGAAGTGAAGGCCATGATTGGCGGCCGTGGGGACGACAAGTTTAACCGTGCCACTTTGGCGGTACGCCAGCCCGGTTCTTCTTTCAAGCCCTTTGTGTATGTAACCGCCATGCAGAGCGGCTACACCCCTGCAAGTATTATTGAGGATAAGGAAGAGGAATTTGCGAAGGACTGGAAACCCCAGAATGTTACTAAAAAATTCTATGGCAAGGTGTCCTTACGCACTGCCTTAAAGCGTTCCATGAATGTTGCCACCATCCATTTAGCAAAGGAAGTCGGGGCGTATAAAATTGTGCAGAATGCTGAACGCATGGGTATCTCCACCCTTGTTGACAGCGGCAAATATACGGATGTGAATTTGGCAATGGCAATCGGCGGACTGACCAATGGTGTTGTGCCTTTGGAAATGGCAAGCGCTTATGGTGTTCTTGCCAGCGGCGGCAACTATGCCCGTCCCTATGCCATCCGCAAAATTGAAGACCGTAACGGCAATGTTATTTATGAATATAAGCAGACCGTACGCAAGGTGTTGGACGAAAAAGCGGTTTATATGACCGTTGATATGATGCGGGATGTGCTAATCAGCGGCAGTGGTGCCGGTATGGGTATCGGCAGACCCTGTGCCGGCAAGACCGGCACTACGGATGACAGCGTGGATGCCTGGTTCATTGGTTTCACCCCGGATTTGTGTACCGCAGTTTGGGTTGGTGATGACAACAACAAGCCCATGAAGGGTGCGGACTGGTCAATGTATGGCAGCGGCACTCCTCTTGCCATTTGGCACACCTTTATGTACAATGCCCACAAGGATATTGCTAAATCCGACTTCATTAACCCCGGTGTGGTGATTCCTCCCGACCCCATTATTGTGCAGGATGAGGAGAAAGATAAAAAGGTTGAGGTTAAAGAAGAACAGAAACCCATACTCAGCCCACAGGAAGAAAAGGAACTGAGAAAGCGTCAGGAGCGGGAAGAAAAACGCCGCCGCAGGTTAATAAAAGAGGGTCTGCTGGACAGCAAGTCCCCCGAAGAAATCCGCAGGGAAATTCGTGAAACAGAAGACACTGTTTCCAACAAACCCACCCGCAAAAAAACCGCCCGGGAAAGAATGAAAGATATTTTGAACCAATAAAAAAGCAAATAAAAAAATCTCTCCCAAATGGGAGAGATTTTTTTATTTGCGAAGATGCAATTTTTCTATAATGGCACGGTACCGGGTAATGTCTTTCTTTTCCAAATAGTTAAGAAGACCACGGCGACGGCCTACCATTTGCAACAAACCACGGCGGGTGTGATGATCCTTCTTGTGGCTTTTCAAATGTTCCGTAATGTACGCAATACGTGCGGTAAGCACTGCAATTTGTACTTCGGGAGAACCGGTGTCACCAGCGCCACGGGCATTGTCCCCAATGATTTGCGCTTTTTGCTCTTTGGTCAGCATTGTTTTTTCCTCCTTTATCTTTTTTTATCCCCATTTACTGAGTGTGGGCAGGAGACCCCCGACACCAAGTAAAGGTTCAGCGTGCATAATAATACCACTTTTATTACTTAATTGCAAGTAATATTTCTTCTTTATCCTTTTGCAGTTGCACTTTCAACTGCTCCGCCCCCGCAAAAGACACTTGTTTGCGTATAAATTTCAGCAAAGAAACCTCTATCCTCTTGCCGTATAAATCACCCCGAAAATCTAAAATATGCACTTCCAGACGGGGTTGGAACATTTTGAAAGTCGGGTTGTTGCCCAAATTTACCATCCCCGCATATTCCTTATTTTCTATTTTCACTTTGCCGGCATACACACCTGAAGGCGGCAACTCGTATTCCTGTATATCCAAATTGGCTGTGGGAAAACCCAGTTGCCTTCCACGCTTATCCCCATGCTGCACATTGCCGGCCAAAGTGTAAGGCCGTCCCAAAAGTTTTTCCGCCAAACTTAAATTTCCATTGCTGACGGCCTGACGGATTCTGGTGGAACTGACAATTTCGCCGTCAACTTTAACCAAAGGGCAAATTACTGCATCCTTGAAATCTTTGGCACTCCCTTGCTTATCCTTGCCAAAATGAAAATCTTCACCCACCACAATTTGTTTGTCCTGCATTAGGTTAAGAAAATCTTTCGCACTTAAATCAGCAAAATTTTTATCAAATGTAATTTCTGCCAGCACATCCACCCCTGCCGCCGCCAGCAGTGCATGCTTGCTTTCCCTGTCCAATAATTGTTTTGGTTGTAAAGATGGATTGAGATACTGCAAAGGATGATTGGCAAAGGTCAAAACACCCGCCTCACAGCCCCTCTGACAGGCGATTGTCACTGCGGTCTTAACCACATTCGCATGACCCAAATGCAGTCCGTCAAAAGTGCCGATAGCCAGCACTATGTTTTTATTCAGTTCTTCAATTTTGTTGAGGATTTGCATACTGCTTCAAAACCTTCTCCGCTTTAACGACTTCGTCCGCCACATTTACCACCGCCAACAATTCCTGCTCCGGGCTGAGGGCCAAATATCTGCCCTCCGCCGTTCCTGCCACAGTCGTAGGCACACCACTGGTAATCCGCCACGCCTGCTTGGCTGTCAAAAGAAGATGGGGCAAATCAATAACCGCCAACGGTTCCATAACGCAGGCCGCCGGATTCTCACGAATTTCATCAAGGGTATGACTGTCTGCCAGTTCAAAATCGCCAACTTTTGTACGCACCAATTTTTTCATTGTCCCCACCGTACCTAAGGCGACAGCAATATCTTCACCCAAAGTGCGGATATATGTGCCTTTGGAACACTCAACCCGAAGGCGTATTTCCGGAGGATTAAAACCTAAAATCTCTAAAGCATAAATTTCTATGTCCCGTGCCTCCCGCTCCACTTCCTCACCCTTGCGGGCATACTGGTACAATTTCTTGCCGCCGATTTTAATGGCACTGTACATGGGAGGCATCTGTTTTTGTTTGCCCAAAAATTTTTGCAGAACCCGCTCCAAATCTGCTTGGGAAAACTCCGGCACATCTTTTATTGCAACCGTCTTGCCGGAAACATCCCCAGTATCTGTTTTAATGCCCAGCTGGAACTCCGCCACATATTCTTTCCTGCCCTCAACTGCAAATTCTAAAAGACGGGTAGCTGCCCCTGTGAATATCGGCAAAACTCCCGTCGCATCCGGGTCAAGGGTACCGCCATGACCCACCTTTTTCATATTGAGTATTTTCCGCATAACCGCCACCGCATCATTACTGGTGAACCCTGCCGGCTTATACAGATTAAAAATCCCGTCCATAATAGAAATTATAAGTTAAAAATTAAAAATGAAAAATGAAAAAATATGGTAATATGTTCCTGTGATTATATAAGAAATCACAGGAACTTGAGAAGCCCCCGCCCTTGCGGGGGCTGTCGCCCATAGGAACACAGAAAGGCGACTGGGGGTGCGGATTACGCTGAGAACTTGTTTGCTGAATGACAACTTAAGGCCCCTTGGTGAAGGGGCTGTCGCCGATAAGTTTATTCGGTGGGCGACTGGGGATTGATAACTTATCTACAATACGAAGTGTGCAATCACCCGTCTTGCCCTTCTATGTTCCTATAGGCAATCCACCCTCTTCACCAAGAGGGCAAGGGTTCGCACTCTGCCAACTTTCCTGCTATAATCACCGGAACATCTTACCATAACTTTAAGCTTTAAGTTTTTATCTTTTCATTAGCGACAGCGTAATTGCT
>JAZLLX010000056.1:0-23945 GCA_045598345.1 Acidaminococcaceae bacterium
AATCTTTCTTCTTGTGTAAAATGTGTGTAGGATTGCATAGCGATTCTCCTTGTAAGATTTTGTTTGCTATCTTTATTTTACACGAGAATCGTTGTGCAATCCACTTTTTTTAGGTGTTGCACTTCATATTATAATTTGCCGCCCCTCCCCCCAAGGAGAGGGTTACTTTCGCTTTATACTAACTCTCCTGCTATAATCACAGGAACGTCCTACCTTCATTCTTAATTCTACATTCTTAATTCTTAACTGCAATCACTGGAAGATTTTGCGAAAATTTTCAATACGAATTTCGGCAGAGTGCTTGCCATCCGTTTAAAGCGGTAAGGTTCTTTCATAAGCCGGTACAGCCATTCCAGCCCTGCTTTTTGCATCCAAAGGGGTGCCCTTGTGGTCTGACCGCTTAAAACAT
This sequence comes from Acidaminococcaceae bacterium, assembly GCA_045598345.1. Classification (GTDB taxonomy): domain Bacteria; phylum Bacillota; class Negativicutes; order Acidaminococcales; family Acidaminococcaceae; genus Phascolarctobacterium_B. The sequence goes on from JAZLLX010000056.1 coordinate 410, forward strand.
CAAAACTGCCTCCAATTCCCATTAACAGATTTGCCTGCAATTTATCTTTGTTCCCGTCCAGCCAAAACTCCTGTTTGGGCGCTCCCAAGGCGGCGAAAAGCATTTCCGCCCCACTGCTATTTATTTCACTGATAATAGTATCATTTTCCTTTGCCTGAAAATAGCCGTTACGGCAACCTGCAACTTTTAAACCGTGATAAAGTTCTTTTGCCTTTTCCGCCGCTTTTTCCGCAATGCCCGGCTTGCCACCAAAGAAATAAACTTTTTTCTGTGTCTTTGCAGCTAATTGCAAGAGTTGATGAAACAGGTCATAACCGGCCACCCGTTCAGGCACGGGACTGCCCAAATGTTTCGCCGCCCATACAACCCCCGCCCCGTCCGGCGTAACGATAGTCGCCCGATGCAGAAGTTCAAGATAGGCAGAGTCATTTTGTGCCATCATAATAATTTCTGCATTAGCGGTAACTGCAAATGTTTTTTCCTGCTTTTGCAATCGCTCATCTATGAAATTGACTGTTTCCTGCATGGATAAAGAACTGACAGGAATGTTAAGAATGTTTATCATATTTGCTCTTTGTTCTTTGACATTTATTCCAAAATTACGCATTGCGAATTACGCATTACGCATTATCCTAAACTCTCGCCACATCATTCGGCACAATGGTCAGTTCAATGCCGGGGTTTCGTTCAACAACCCAATTTAACGCCCACTCGTTATTAACCAAAATAACAGGGCGTTCTTTTTTGTCCAAAACTAACATAGTATTATCCATGCCTTTGAGATTATCCAAAGTTTCCGCTTTGTCCGAATATACCCAGCGTGCCACCCCGTAAGGCAGACGGGTCATAACTAATTGGGCATTATATTCATTTTCCAAACGGTATTCCAATACTTCTAACTGCAATTCGCCCACCACGCCTACAACAAAGGATTCCATACCCATGCCTTCCTGATGGAAGATCTGAATCGCCCCTTCCTGTGAAAGTTGCAAAATCCCCTTTTCAAATTGTTTGCGTTTCAAACTGTCCTTCGGCTGTACTCTGGCAAAGATTTCCGGCGGGAAAACGGGAAATTCCTCAAACTGAACTTTCAGTTTTTCATCACTCAAAGAATCGCCAATACCAAAGATGCCCGGGTCAAAGACACCGATAATATCCCCAGGGTATGCCCGTTCCACAATGGTTCGTTCCTGTGCCATAAATTGTTGCGGCTGGGCCAGTTTCACCGGCTTGCCGCTCTGCGTGTGATAGACCGTCATCCCTTTATCAAAAACGCCGCTGCAAATCCGCATAAAACTGATTCTGTCCCTGTGGGCAGGGTTCATATTGGCTTGTATTTTGAAAACAAAGGCACTAAAATTCTCATTTTCCGGCTCAATAATATTACCGTCCAAAAGTTCTCTCGGTTGGGGTTCCGGGCTTAATTCCAAAAACTTTTTCAAGAAACCTTCAACACCAAAATTGGTCATGGCACTGCCGAAGAACATGGGTGTAAGTTCCCCTTTGGTTACCAAGTCCATATTGAATTCGTCCCCCGCCATATCCAAAAGTTCTATATCATTGCAAAGGTTTTGGTATAGTTCTTCCCCAAGCATTTCTTTGATTTTCGGGTCATCCAAAGCCCCCGTAGTGGACTGCAATTTTTTGGAGCCGTGACTGCCGTCTTCCTCAAATAGTTCAATGGTTTTTGACAGACGGTTATATACGCCCTGATAATGTCCGTCAATACCGATGGGCCAGTCAATCGGGAAGGCACGGATATTCAACAGTTTTTCAATTTCATCCATCAAATCAAAGGGGTTCCGTCCGTAGCGGTCTAATTTATTTACAAATGTAAAAATAGGCAGACGACGGCGGTGTGCCACCCAAAAGAGTTTTTTGGTCTGCGGTTCCACGCCTTTTGCCGCGTCAATAAGCATCACGGCACTGTCCGCAGCCATAAGGGTACGGTAAGTGTCCTCACTGAAGTCCTGATGGCCGGGGGTGTCCAAAATGTTCACCCTGTAGCCGTCATAATCAAACTGCAATACAGAACTGGTAACCGAAATACCACGCTGTTTTTCAATTTCCATCCAGTCGGAAACCGCATGCTTATTGGCTTTGCGTGCTTTAACAGAACCTGCCAAATGAATTGCCCCGCCATAGAGCAACAGTTTCTCTGTCAAAGTAGTTTTGCCCGCATCAGGATGGCTGATAATGGCAAAAGTCCGGCGTTTGGCGATTTTTTCCTGTAATTCAGTCATGGGTTTTCTCCTCATTCATTTCTGCCGCTTCCATTTTGGTTTCATAAATGGCATACTGCTCTAAAATCTGTTCTTTAATATAGTCCGGCATTTCTGCTTCCGTTTCCAGTTCCCCACGCCGGTTAATACGGAAAGCAACCTGCTCATATTTTTCACCACCGTAGGTTTCACAGCTGACGGTGGTACGCATAAATGCTTCTTCAAAAGTGCATTTTTGCAAAACATCTTTTTTGCGTTTTTTGTCCCATTTTTCATAGAACTTAAATAATTTCTTTTGTGCCGTCAAGGGAATATCCTGCCCCACAACTACGGTCTGATTTTCTTCCAGAGGGGTGCAGTCCAAAGCCATAATTTTTGTACCGTCCTGCAAAACTAAGTCCACGGTCATAACGCAGTCCTGCTCGTGAAAATTGGCGGACTTAATCTGCCATTTTTCCTGCCAGTCCTCAATACATTTGTCACAGATGAGTTTTGTTTCCTGAATACTGGTGGTCAAATATTCATCCCTGTAATAGAGTTTGCCTTTGGGCTGAAACTTCTTACCGCATTCACTGCATTTGAAAATCAGTTCCCGAATCATATTCCCTCCTAATTTTTGGTATAAAAAAACCTTTACGGGGAACCCGTAAAGGTCTGTTTGCGACTTGGTCGGAGCGGCGGGATTCGAACCCACGGCCTCTTCCACCCCAAGGAAGCGCTCTACCAAACTGAGCCACGCCCCGAATCACAATATTGTATTATATGAGTATTGTTAGAACTTGTCAAGCACTTTCGCACCAAATTTATCTAAATCAAAAATATGGTACGCCGAATTAAGTTTTTTTGCCCGCAAAACATTTTTCATGGCACTGCCGATTTTCCCGCAATCCGCTTCCGGTGAAGCATAGGCCATAATTGTGGAGCCAGCACCGCTGATAATGGCATTGTATGCCCCTGCGGCACGGGCGGCATCAAACACTTCATCAAGTTTGGGAATCAGGTGCGCCCTGTAGGGCTGGTGCAGTTTGTCTTCCAATGCCGCTGTAAGATATTCGTAATTTCCGCTTAAAATTGCCCCCACAAGCAAAGCGCTGCGGCTGGTATTGAAAACCGCATCCTTATGCGGTACGGTTGGCGGAATGGCCTGACGGGCAACCTCTGTAGATAATTGCATTTCCGGCACCAAGGCAATGAATTTCAAAGGTTTGACCGGCCTGACAACTAAAGAATGGGGTTTATTTTCAGCATCCAAATAACTGACAGTAAAATTACCGAAAATTGCCGGCGCCACATTGTCCGGGTGGCCTTCCAAGGCATTTGCATAATTCAAAATTTGTTCCCGGGTCAGATTTGCACCGCTTAAAATGCTGGCGGCCAGCACCCCGCCTACGATGCAGGCACTGCTGCTGCCCAGTCCCCTGCTCAAAGGAATACGGTTCAGCATACTGACTTTAAGCCCAATTTTTTGCCCTTTGGTCAATTCGTTCCACACAGTGAAAAAGGAACGGAAAGCCAGATTGCCCCCAAAGGGCTTCAGATAATCACTGCCCTGCCCCTGAACATGCAGTTCCATGCCCTCGTGGTCAAGTATTTCGTAAGTTACTTCATTATTAAAATTAAGCGCCAGCCCTAAAGAATCAAAGCCGGGACCGCAGTTGGCACTGGTGGCAGGCACTTGAACAGTTACTTTTTTCATCAGTCCATGTCCTTGTCTTCCACCCTGATAACACTGCTGATTTCCGAAACCACGGGAAGGACTTTCAACAAATTAAGCGCCATTTGCAAACTCATTTCGGAAACTCTGTGGGTAATAACCACAATCTCCGCACTCTGGCCGGGCAAATCCTTTTGCACCACATTCCGCAAAGAAACATTTTGGGATGCAAAGGAGGCGGCAATGGCGCTCAACGCCCCGGGCTCGTCCGTAACCCGCATACGGATATAGCAGGGGGCAAACATAAACTCTTTGGAGCAAAGTTTTTTCTCGTTAAAGCAAGTGCAACTGATACGGCCGCTGTCCTTGTTTTTCATATTTCTTGCGGCTTCCATAATGTCGCTGCATACCGCACTGGCGGTGGGGAAACGTCCTGCCCCCATACCCATAAACATGGTGTCACCCACTGCATCACCCACAACGAAAATTGCATTATAAACATCATTTACATTGGCAAGGGGATGATCCTTTGGTAACATGGTGGGATGCACCGCAACGCTGATTCCATGCTCCGGGTCACGCTTGGCAACAGCCAAAAGTTTAATCACATAACCCAGTTCCTTGGCAAACTGGATATCTTTAATAGAAATTTTTTCAATGCCCTCCACTGCCACATCATCAAGATTCAAACGGGTATTGAAAGCAATGGAACCAAGAATTACAATTTTCCGTGCCGCATCAAGTCCGCCCACATCCGCAGTGGGGTCACTTTCCGCATAACCCTTTTCCTGTGCCTCTTTCAGCACGTCATTATAATCCATACCTTCCCGGGACATTTTGGTAAGCATATAGTTTGTTGTGCCGTTCACAATACCCATTACGGTTTGAATTTCATTGGCGGCCAAACTGGTTTTCAAGGGGGTAATAATGGGAATGCCCCCCGCCACGCTGGCCTCAAAAAGCAAATCACAACCATTTTCTTCCGCAATGGGGAAAAGTTCCTTGCCGTATTTTGCCACCACGTCCTTATTGGCGGTAACAACGGATTTGCCGTGCCGCAAAGCGTCCTCTATAAATTCCTTGGCCGGATGTTCACGGCCGATCAGTTCCACCACAATCTTAATTTCATTGTCTTCCAAAATATCCTCAATTTTGTCTGTGTAAGTGTAGTTGGTACCGTACTCTTTTTTGTAATTTTCCATATCTTTAGCCAAACCAAAGATTTTAGTAAGCTGAATTTGCTCACCTGTCTTTTTGCAAATATCCGGCGCATTTTTTTCTAAAACTTTAATCACACCGCCGCCAACTGTACCTGCCCCCAAAAGGGCAATTTTAATCACATCCATTTTCCTTCTCCTTCTCCTTCTCAATCTTAACTTTGACCTAAAACTTCAATACGCTTTGTGCCCTGCAACATGCGTAATTTGTCCAGCATGGCTTCCAAATCCACATTCATAATTTTTGTATCAATGGAAAGGGTAATATGGGCAATGCCCTGCATAGGGATACCCTGATTGATGGTAATAATACTGCCCCCGTCCTCCGCAATGGAATTAAGCACACGGCTCAAAGCGCCGGGTTTGTCCTCCACCAAAATTGACAAACTGATAATCTTATTTTTTGTCGCTTCGTAGAACGGAAAAATTGAGTCCCTGTATTTGTAATAGGCACTCCGGCTCAGCCCCAACTGCTTCACCGCATCATTGATGGTCAGTTCATCATTCATCCGCAACAGTTCTTTTGTTTTAATGGTCTTACGGATGGCTTCGGGCAGGATTCTCTCTTCCACAAGATAAAATTTTGTGTTCTTATTCATAATTTTTTCACATTCCCCACTTTAATTTTATTTTCTGTGCCGTTGACCAAACGGATAATATTTTCCTTATGGCGGATAACAATAAAAAGCCCGCAAACAATGGCAAGCGCTATAAATGACCGGGAATAACCGAATCCCCAGGCCAGCACCGGCACCAGGCAAGCCGCCACAATGGAAGCTAAAGAAACATATTTGGTCAAAAGCACAATGACCAGCCAAATACCAAAATCAATCAAACTAACTTCCGGCATCAAATATACCAAAAGCCCCAGTCCGGTTGCCACCCCCTTGCCGCCTTTCAAGCCAAGGAACAAGGAATAGTTGTGTCCGATAATAGTGCCAATGGCAGCAATAACTGTCAGAAAATTCATGTGATAAATCCAATTGGCAATACAGCAGGCCGCCATACCCTTTGCCATATCACTGAGGAGTACAACAAGGGCTGCAGGAATGCCAACTGTACGAAAAACATTGGTGGCACCGATATTATGACTGCCATATTCCCGGATATCAATTTTGTACCAGCCCTTTACAATCCACAGGCCGCTGGGAACGGAACCAAAAATATAGCCGATAAAAAGACAATAAACAATGGGCAGGGACAAATGCTCCATCACATTGATAAGCAGTTCCAATTCAGGAAAATGAGGCACGGGAGGTAAATTCATTATTCGTCTTCCTCTCTTCCCCGAATAATCAGTTTGATGGGTGTCCCCTCAAAGCCGAAGGCCTCACGCAATTTGTTTTCCAAATACCTTTGGTAGGAAAAATGCATGATTTCAGGGTTATTTACAAAAATAACAAAGGTGGGCGGTTTAATCTTTACTTGGGTGGCGTAAAGAATACGCAACCTTACACCCTTATCGGTGGGCGTAGGATTAACCGCTACCGCATCTTCAATTAACTGGTTCAAAACATTGGTGGCAATCCGCATAGCACATTGTTCTGCCACAAACTTAATCAGTTCCGGCAGACGGTGAATCCTTTGTTTTGTCAAAGCGCTCACATACACCACCGGGGCATATTGCAGGAAAATCAGTTCTTTCCGTAATTCTTCCGTATAACGGATGGTGGAATCGTTTTCCTTTTCGTACAAATCCCATTTATTGACAACCAAGACAACGCCCTTCCCCGCTTCATGGGCATAACCGGCAATTTTCTTGTCCTGCTCAGTTACCCCGTCAACCGCATCAATAACCATCAAAACCACATCGGAACGGTCAACCGCCCGCAAAGCACGCATTACGCTGTAGCGTTCTATATTTTCTTCCACCTGGGATTTCCTCCGCATACCGGCGGTATCAATAAAGAGGAAATGCTGCCCGTCCTTAACAACTTCCGTGTCAATGGCATCCCTTGTGGTTCCCGGAATATTGCTGACAATGCTCCGTTCCTGACCGACCAAAAGATTGAAAATGGAACTTTTGCCAACATTGGGTCTGCCAATCAAGGCGACCTTGATTATATCTTCTTCCTCATCATCAAAATCCAAATTCAATTCCTTGAACTTTTCCACAACCGCATCCAACAAATCGCCCAAACCAAGATGATTGGCGGCGGAAATGGGCATGGGTTCACCAATACCAAGATTGTAGAACTCATAAACACTTAATTCCTGCTTAGGGGAATCCGCCTTATTCACGGCCAAAACAATGGGCTTTTTGGACTGGCGTAAAAGTTTTGCCACCTGGGCATCTTCGTCCGTAATTCCTGTGCGGGCCTCACAGAGAAAGAGAATAACATCCGCCTCCCGGATGGCAATCTGTGCCTGAGTACGGATGGAAACCGCTATGGAATCCGTATTCATAATTTCAATACCGCCCGTGTCCACAATCATGAATTCCTTGTTCAGCCATTCTGCACTGGCATAAATACGGTCACGGGTAACACCCGGAGTATCTTCCACAATGGAAATACGGCTGTTGGCAAAAATATTAAACAAAGTTGATTTGCCAACATTGGGGCGGCCAACAATGGCAACTATCGGTTTAGGCATAAACCCTCCTAATCAGTGGTCAAAGCCGTTGCGGCTGGTAATTCCTTGGGACAGATAATGCTTCACTTCCTGCATATCCGTCACTAAATCCGCAATATCTGTTAATTCTTGCGGAGCGCCACGCCCCGTAGTAATAATTTCTATGTCATTCTTTGTCCGGCTCAAAAATTCTGCAACTTCTTCAACAGGCAGCATTTTTGTCGCCAAAACAAGAGTGATTTCATCTAAAACAATCACATCTGCCGTTTTGTTGAGAATGGCTTTTTTCGCCTCTTCCCAACCCTGACGGGCCAAATCCAAATCAATTCTGTCCGGGTTACGGAAATTCACAAAACAATCCCGTCCCACCTGACGAATTTCTATGAAATCTAACTTTTTAGCAGCACGGGCTTCCCCGTATTCCGGGTCATCTTTCAGAAAAGAAAAAACTATAGTTTTCATTCCATAGCCGCTGGCTCTTAAGGCCGCCCCTAAGGCGGCCGTTGTTTTCCCCTTGCCCGTTCCTGTATAAACTTGCAACATTTTACAATAAATGGATTAAATCAATTGCATTGCGGGCGATTTCCACTTTCCCTTTGCATTTTGATTTAAAACTCTCCAAACTCATATCATCTAAAAACAAATTGTCTTTGTTCAGCACCACAGCGGGTAAAATTACCCGTTGGGCAGCACGGGCGGCATCAAGAATATCACCGCCGCTTAAAAGTCCTGTCACATTCACCGCACCACCAAAGAATGTATTTTTCACTCCAAGAACTTTGTGTTTAGTACCGTATTTTTTATTGAACTGATTTATCAATGGTGTAAGCACGGGGGCCGCCACCTCACCCACAATAACCACTGCATCAGGGTGGGTTTCTGTTTTGGGCAGAGCAAACTGCTTATGCCAATCTTCCAAAAATGCTCTGGTCAGGCCGATACCATTTTCAATCTGGGGAAAATCGTCATAATTTTCCACGGCAGGTATTTTTACCCCTGCCAGAAGATAGAATTCATCCGCCAAATACACAAAGGTTTTACATAACACCCGCCGGCACTCTTTTTGAATTTTGGCAATTTCAGTGCAAATATCCTTGGCCACCGCCGGTGTAAATGTTCTCAACTTCGTCAAATGATCCCTGTGCTTTGTCAGCCCCACAGGCACAATAGCAATACTGGCAATCCCCGGCACCAGGTTCCGCAAATCATTTACCGTCCACAACAATTCCTTGCCGTCATTGTAATCAGGACAGCAAACAATTTGGGTATGAATTTCAATGCCCGCATCTATCAGGAATTGTAATTTCTCTAAAAAATTTCCTGCATTTTTATTCCCCATCATGGAACAACGCAACGCTGGATTAGTGCTATGTACGGATACATACAAAGGTGACATGTGGGTCTGAATGATGCGTTGGAAATCTTCCTGATTAAGATTGGTCAAAGTAATAAAATTACCATAGAGAAAACTCAAACGGAAATCATCATCACGGACATAAAGTCCCTTTCGCATACCGGGTATCATTTGGTCAACAAAACAAAAGATACAATGATTATGGCAAAGACGGACTCTATCAAAAACAGCACTCTCAAACTCAAGCCCCAAATCTTCGTCCGGGTCTTTTTCAATATTCAAAGTACGCATCTGACCCTTGCGACAGATTTGCAATTCAAAAGACGGGCAGGCAGTAAAATAACTGAACTCAATCACATCCTGTACCGCCATACCGTTCACGCCAATAAGTTCATCCCCCGGCAGAATATCCAATTCCCCTGCCAAACTATGCGGCTTAATGCCACTGATTAAAGCGGACATTATTTACCCGTGAATACCGGATTCCTTTTCTCTTTGAAAGCGGCAATACCTTCCTTGCAATCCTCCGTACCCATCAAAAGCGCCTGGGTGCTTTCTTCAAAAGCCAGCACTTCATCAAGGGTAAGGGCGGTATTGTTCAAATATTTTTTAATCAAGCCAATGGAAAGGGGAGCACTGTTGGCCAGCCGTTCCGCCATAGCATAGGTGGTTTCCACCAGTTTGTCCTCTTCATAAAGATGGTTCACCATATTGTATTTTTCTGCTGTGGGTGCATCAATCAGGTCAGCGGTGAACATCAGTTCCTTTGCCCGCAATACGCCGGTTGCTTTGGGCAGGAAATACAAGCCGCCACAGTCGGGAATCAAACCCACCTTGGAGAAACTTTGGGCAAATCTTGCCTTGGTGGTGGCATAAACCAAGTCACAAGCAAGCATTAAGTTCACCCCTGCACCCGCAGTTACACCGTTAATCATGCAAATAAAGGGCTTTTCAATCGTGGTAATCCGTTTTGCCACATTGCCAACTTTGGCAATGAACGCCCGCTTTTCCGCATTGGTGGCAATGCCGTTCAAAAATGGCAAATCCCCGCCCGCACAGAAGGCCTTGCCGTTGCCTGTCAGCACTACACAACGGACATCCGCATCCTGTTCCACCTTGTCCAGGGTGGCGTGAATTCCGTCAATAAGACCGTCATTCATGGAGTTCAAACTGCCGGGACGGTTCAAAGTGATAGTGGCGATGTGATTTTTTACCTGATACAATACTGCTTCTTCCATAATTTCCTCCTAATTTTGCAATTCTTTTATTTTTTCTAAGGCCCTTTGCGCCAGAGCCGTGTTTTTTTCCCGTTTGTTTCTAATACGTTTTTCCAAGGGCGGAAAAAGACCGAAATTAACATTCATGGGCTGGAAATTTTCTACGGACGGGTTGCTGATATAGTGTGCCAACGCCCCATGGGCAGTTTCCACAGGAAAATCAATTTCCGGCTCACCCAATACCCTTGCCGCCACATGACGGCCAACCATCAGTCCTGAAGCGGCACTTTCCACATATCCTTCCACCCCGGTCATTTGCCCGGCAAAATAAAATCTGTTATTTTTTTTCAAATTGAAACAGTGGTCTAAAAGTTGGGGGGAATTCAAATAGGTGTTTCTGTGCATTACGCCGTAACGGACAAAATCCGCCTTTTCCAGTCCGGGAATCATACCAAAAACCCGCTTCTGTTCCGGCCATTTGAGATGGGTTTGGAAACCGACGATATTATACAAAGATGCCGCCGCATTATCCTGCCTGAGTTGCACCACCGCATAGGCCTCCTTCCCCGTTGCAGGGTTGATCAAGCCCACCGGTTTCAAAGGTCCGAACCGCATGGTGTCCTCACCTCTTGCCGCCATTTCCTCAATGGGCATACAGGCCTCAAAAAAGGTCTTTTTGTCAAAATCATGTAATTCCGCCTTTTCGGAATTCACCAATGCCTCCCGAAAGGCAACATATTCTTCTTTGGTTTCAAAGGGGCAGTTAAGATAGTCCGCCTCCCCCTTGTCATAACGGCTGGCACGGAAGACCTTATTGTAATCAATGGAATCTGCGGTAACAATGGGTGCCGCCGCATCAAAAAAATGTAAATAATTTTCCTGAATCAAACTTTGGATATTATTGCTCAACGCCTCACTGGTCAAAGGGCCGGAAGCAACAATTACAATACCCTCTAATTTTGCCAAATCTGTTATTTCTTCGGTGCAGATTTCCACCAAGGGATGTTGGGTTAAAACTTCCGTAATGTTTTGGGAAAAACATTCCCTGTCCACAGCCAACGCTCCCCCCGCAGGCACCTGATGCTTGTCGGCCGACTGCATAATGACCGAATCCAAAAGCCGCATTTCCTCTTTTAAGAGTCCCACCGCATTTTCCACATTAGCCGCCCTTAAAGAATTGCTGCACACCAATTCTGCAAAAGCGGCGGTTTTGTGTGCCGGAGTATATTTTTGCGGCCGCATCTCATGTATGATTACGGGAATCCCCCGCCGCACTAATTGCCAGGCCGCTTCAGAACCGGCCAGGCCTGCACCGATAATATGAACCTTATTCACTTTTCTTTTTACGTGCAGCAACACGACGTTTTACACCATTTTCACAGGCAGGGTTACTGCATTTATGAATAATCTTTTTTGTTTTGCTGTAACGCTCCACCATAATATTTCCACAAAGAACGCATTTCTCATTTACGGGCTTGTCCCAGGTGCTGAAGTCGCACTTCGGATAATTTTCACAGCCGTAGAAGACCTTGCCCGTCTTAGTTTTTCTTTCCAAAACTTCCCCACCGCATTGGGGGCATTTGACACCAATCTTAATGATAATGGGTTTGGTATTCTTACATTCAGGAAATCCCGGGCAGGCAAGGAATTTGCCAAATTTGCCGGACTTCACCACCATCATACGCCCGCAAACTTCACATTTCACATCACTTACTTCCACCGGTGGGGGTGTTTTTTCAATAACCTCTTTTGCCAAGGTCATGCTTTTTTTGAAAGGACCGTAGAAACGCTCAATAACCTTGTTCCTGTCCATTTTCCCGTCCGCAATATTATCCAAATCTTCTTCCATCTCCGCACTGAAGGGCAAGTCAATCAGGTCCGGGAAATGTGCAGTGAGCAAATCATTAACCCTGTTCCCCAGTTCCGTAATCAATAATTTCTTGCCGGAACGGCTTACATAGTTACGGCTCACAATGGTCTGGATGGTTGGGGCATAGGTACTGGGTCTGCCAATGCCCTCCGCCTCCAGTTTATTGATTAAACTTGCTTCCGTATAATGTGCCGGCGGTTCGGTAAAATGTTGTTCACCCTTTGGCATACCGACCAAATCCAAGGCCGTTCCGGCAGGAATATAGGGAATATTCGCCACCACATCTTCTTCCGATTCCACCGCATTAACCCTGCGGAAACCATCAAAGGTCAGCACACTGCCGCTGGCGGTAAACTCATATTTGCCCGCCGCAATATCAATCAAGGTCTGCTCATAAACCGCATCCTTCATCTGGCTGGACACCGTCCTGTTCCAAATTAAGGTATAAAGTTCCAATTGTTCCTTATTCAAATATTTGGCAACCGCTTTGGGAGTATTGAAAATGCTTGTGGGACGAATGGCCTCGTGGGCATCCTGGGCATTTTTCTTAGTTGCATAGAAATTCGGTTTTTCCGGCAAATAACCGCTACCGTAATTCTTATCAATATATTGGCGGATTTCTTTCAACGCAACATCCGCCAGACGCACGGAGTCCGTACGCATATAGGTGATTAAACCCAATGTGTCCGTCCCCATGGTAATACCTTCAAACAACTGTTGGGCAACACTCATGGTGCGTTTGGAATTAAAATTCAGCTGCTTGTTGGCTTCCTGTTGCAAGGTGGAAGTGGTAAAAGGCGGCAACGCATGACGTTTTCTTGGCTTGACGCTGGATTCCTTCACCACATAATTCAAGGTCTTTAACTCGTTTTCAATTACTTTGGCGCTGCTTTCGTTGTTAAGTTCTGCCTTAACCCCGTCAATCTTGCTCAACTTTGCCAGGAATTTCGGTCCTTTGCCCCTTTCCTCCAATTCCACCGTCATAGTCCAATATTCCTGGGGTTCAAATGCCTCAATCTGCTTTTCCCTGTCCGCAATAATCTTTACCGCCACGGACTGCACCCTGCCGGCACTCAAGCCACGCATAATTTTATGCCACAAAAGAGGGCTTAACTCATAACCCACTATACGGTCAATAATCCTGCGTGCTTCCTGTGCCTTGAACTTGTCAATATCTATAGAGCGTGGATGGCTGATGGCTTCTTTGATGGCATTAGGCGTAATCTCGTGTACCTCAATCCGTTGTGCCGTCAAAGGGTCAAGTTCCAGCAAATTGGCCAAATGCCAGCTGATGGCCTCCCCTTCACGGTCAGGGTCCGTTGCCAGAAATACTTTGTCCGCCTTACGGGCCGCATCCTTAAGTTTTTTGATTAAATCCGTCTTGCCGACTATATTGATATAATGGGGTGCAAACCCCTTGTCAATATCAATACCAAAGGTACTGCGTGGCAAATCCCGAAGATGTCCCATTGAGGCGGTAACATCATAATCCTTTCCCAAAAATTGTTTGATTGTCTTTGCTTTTGTGGGTGATTCCACGATTACTAAATTAGCCATTTGCCTCTCCTATTTCCTAAAGTATTTTTGGGTCTGGTCCGTATCCGCCAACCCCATGACCTGCAAATCAAGCAATTCCATGCTGATTTGCGTAAAATCCAATCCTGTCTGTTCTATCAAATCATCCATGGACAGGGCCCCCTGCCCCAAAAGATGATAAATTTTTCTCCCGTCCTCACTCAAACCGCCCAAATCCGGGTTATTGATTTGCTTTGGGGGCAAAACCTTTTCCATATTTTTGAACAAGTTTTGTTGTGCCGGGCTGTTGCGGTCAAGTTTTTGATAAAAGGCCTCCCTGTCAATAAAAATTTCCCTGGCGTCAGAGATGAGGCGCGCCCCTTCCTTAATCAGCTGGTGGCATCCCACGCTGGTCGGTTCAAAAATATTCCCGGGCACCGCATATACTTCCCTCTGCTCGTCCGCCGCACAATGGGCAGTTATCAAGGCACCGCTTTTAACTGCGGCCTCACAGACGATAATCCCCCGGCTCAATCCCACAATAATGCGGTTTCTTGCGGGGAAAAATCTTGCCTGGGGCTGTGTTCCCGGAGGATATTCGCTGACCAGGGCACCTCTTTTTAATATGCCCTTGAAAAGTTGGGCATTGGTGGCGGGATAAACTATATCCACACCACAGCCAAGTACCGCAATGGTAACCCCCTCCTCTTCCACCGCCGCCGCATGGGCCGCCGAATCAATCCCCACCGCACCGCCGCTGATGACGGGAATATCCCCTGCCGCCATGGACTTGGCATAATAGCGGGCGGCTTTCACCCCGTAGGCAGTTGCCAGCCGTGAGCCCACTATACCAATGCTGTAGGCATCCCGGGGCAGATTTCCCTTCACATAAAGTGCCAGGGGCGGGTCGTGAATTTCCTTCAAAGAGGCAGGATATTCCTCATCCAAAAAGGAAATTATTTTAATCCCCTTTTCCTGACAAACCCTGTTTAACTGCCCAACATCAACATTTTTACGGTTTTGCAGGAAATTGCTTATTTTTTTCTCATTGTACAGGCCTAAAGCGTCCAACTGCTCCCCGGTCGCTTTGAAAGTTGCTTCTGCCCCTCCCAATCTTTCCACCGTTTCCGGTATATGGGCTCTGCCCAGTCCGGGAACAACCAAAGCCAAGGCCGCCAAATAAACATTTTCCAAAATAATACTCTTGATATATTGTAATAAAGATATTACACATTATATATGATTTTTTTCCCTTGTCAACATTTTTATAGAAAGTCCATAAAAAATATGCTATAATCTACAAAAAGATTGGAGGTAATTATGAAGAATCGTCTTCCTGTTGACCATTTTCATTTTCCTGTGGATAAAATTAAGGCAGGATATTATACAGATGCCTACTTTATGCGGACGGAGGAAATCTTAAATAAAGACAACAACCATCCCCAAGTGCTGATGCAAATCTTTACTCGTGAACCCATGATTGTCTGCGGCATTGATGAGGTTATCGCCCTCTTGAAGACCTGTGCCCACAATCCGGAAAAATTAAAGATCCGTGCTTTACACGATGGGGATAAGATAGAGCCATGGGAAACCCTTATGACCATTGAGGGTGATTTGGCGGACTTCGCCCATTTGGAAACAATTTATTTAGGCATTTTGGCCCGGCAGAGCCGTATTGCCACCAATGTACGCAATGTTATTGAGGCGGCAAAGGGCAAAAATGTCCTCTTCTTCCCTGCCCGCTATGATTTGTGGCAAACACAGGAAAGTGACGGCTATGCCGCCATGATTGGCGGATTAAAGGGATTTAGCACGGATGCCAACGCCAAAGCCAGTGGCGGCAAAGGACTGGGTACCATCCCCCATGCTTTGATTTGCACTTATAAAGGTGATACGGTGGCTGCCACCAGTGCCTTTGACAAATATGTTGACCACAATATTGCCCGGATTGCTTTGGTGGATTTTGACAATGACTGTGTCAATACGGCTTTGGCTGTGGCACGGAAATTAGGCAGGAAATTAGCCGGTGTACGCCTTGACACCAGCGCCAATATGGTGGACAAATCCGTACAAAATCCCAACGGGATGTTCTCTCCCACCGGTGTTTGCAAGGAATTGGTTTGGAATGTGCGTAAGGCACTTGACAAAGAGGACTTTGATTATGTGAAAATTATTGTTTCCAGTGGGTTCAACCCGGAACGCATCCGTGCCTTTGAAGCAGAACATGTGCCCGTAGATACCTATGCCGTGGGTTCCTTCTTCTTTGACGGGAACATCAATTTCACGGCAGACGTGGTTATGGTTGACGGCAAACCCTGTGCCAAAGTCGGACGCAAATATATGCCCAATCCCCGTCTGGAGGATGTGGACTGATGCAAAGCACACCCAACGCTGAAAGAATCCAAATCGGCATTTTTGGCAAGACCAATACGGGAAAATCCAGTTTAATCAATGCCCTCACGGGGCAGAATTTGGCTATTACAAGTTCCATTGCGGGCACTACCACGGACCCTGTGAAAAAGGCAATGGAACTTTTTCCTTTGGGTCCCGTTATGCTTACGGACACCCCCGGTCTTGATGATACGGGAGAATTGGGAAAAGCAAGAATACAGCGTACCTATGCGGTTTTGGCCACAACTGATATTGCTCTTATTGTTGTAGATACTGCCCTTGGCTGGAGCGATACGGAAGCAGAACTTTTGAAAAAAATCAAGCAAAAAAACATTACTTGTGTTGTGGTATTCAATAAATCCGATACAGGCAACTGCCCCCTTCCCGCTTTGGATTGCCCTACTCTCCCTGTTTCCTGCAAAACTATGGAAAACATTGAGGAACTAAAAAATCTTTTGGGAAAATTAAAGCCGGAAAAAAATACCAAACCACTTGTACATGATTTGTTCAGACCTAAAGATATTATTGTTTTAGTAACCCCCATTGATTTGTCCGCCCCCAAAGGTCGCTTGATTTTGCCACAGCAACAGGTCTTGCGGGACATTCTTGATTACAGGGGCATTGCCCTGGTAACACAGCCGGAAGAATTGGCAGATACCCTTGCCAAACTGACTACCAATCCCCGTCTGGTAATTACGGACAGTCAGGTCTTTGCGGATGTTGACAAAATTCTGCCAAAAGAAATACCCTTAACCAGTTTTTCCATCCTTTTTGCCCGTTATAAAGGGAATTTGGATTATGCCATTGCCGGTGCAAATGTTTTGGATAATATTCAAGACAATGATGAAATCTTAATCGGCGAAGGGTGCACACACCACCGTCAGTGTGGGGACATCGGCACAGAAAAAATCCCTAACTGGATTAGAAAGTACACCAAAGCAAACCCCAAATTTACCTTTACCGCCGGCGGCGAATTTCCCGAAGATTTGTCCAAATACAAACTAATAATCCATTGCGGCGGCTGTATGCTGACGGAAAAAGAGGTGCAAAATCGCCTCCGTAAAGCAAAAAGTTATAGCATACCTTTCACCAACTATGGCATCGTCATCGCCAAAATGAAAGGCATATTGGAAAGAGCAACGGAGATTTTTACAATTAATAAAGAATAATGAATAATGAATAATTGTGGTAGGATGTTCCGTTGATTATATTTTAATCACAGGAACATTTTACCATCCCTATGCCCTACGCCCTACGCTTTACGCCTTTTATTTCCCTGATTCCTAATTCCTTTACCCTGTAACCTGACCACTGAAACCTAACCATATTGATAAATCCCTTCTTTTATGTTAAAATAAACAAAAATAATTATATGAGGTGAAAAAAATGAGCAAACAAGCATATTCCGTTAAATTAGCAAGGACATTATACGACAATGTCTATCGGGCCCGTCTGTTGAACGAAAACGACCAGCCCATCGGTGATTTGCAAATTATGCCCGTGCTTCCTACGGACAGAAGCCAACTGCCGGAGGATGCCCCGGAGGCAAAACCCTATCTCTTGATTTTGGTACGGGATGCGGACATTAATAAGGACAATTTGATTGATTTTGAAGAAAAGACAGATTTCTGTTTACGCAAACGCTTTGCCACAGAAACCACAGATTTCCAGTATTGTCTTTTCGTCTATCCCTCCCCTGCCTTTATCTTTGAACAGGCAGATTCTTTGAACACACCGTTGAAGTAATTAGGAATTATGAATTAAGAATGCAGAATGATGGTAATAAGTTCCTATGATTAAAATAAAAAAAGTCCGCTTAATGCTGACTCTCGTGCCCCCTTAGAGGGGGCTGGCAGTTGCGTAGCAACTGACTGAGGGTGGCGATTAAAGCGGTACTTTCGCATAGTGCGTAGTTCCCAATCCTCAGTCAGCCGCCTATGTTCCTATCGCTGCCAGCCCTTTCACCAAGGGGCCTTAAGTTCGCTTTATGCCTACCATTCTGCTATAATCACCAGAACATCTTACCACAACTTTAAGCTTTAAGTTTTTATCTTTTCATTAGCGTCAGCGTAATCCAATGTTTCCCCACACCCCCTCTTGTGTCCACCGGACACAATTCAACTCTCCCCAAGGAGAGGGTTACTTTCGCTTTCTGCCACCTCCCCTGCTATAATCACAGGAACTTTTTACCATATTTGGTCTTTGCTCTTTGTTCTTTGACATTTAATTATAATTTCTAAAAAAAAATCCGCCTCTCGGCGGACTTTTTTTTTTAGAAATTATAGAACACTCTTGCCATTCCGTCCCATCCTTTTCTCTTGCCCATATAGGCATTCGCTCCCAGTCCCAATGTCCATTTCTTGCTTACGTTCCAGTCACAGCCGACTTCCAGTATGCCTGTGTTGCCTTTCATGCTGGGTGCGGGTGCTTCACCTACAC
Organism: Acidaminococcaceae bacterium; assembly: GCA_045598345.1. Taxonomy (GTDB): domain Bacteria; phylum Bacillota; class Negativicutes; order Acidaminococcales; family Acidaminococcaceae; genus Phascolarctobacterium_B. The sequence goes on from JAZLLX010000056.1 coordinate 18,863, forward strand.
CGCTGATGCTTGCCTTTGCTTCGCCCTTGAACTCGTGTTCCCATGCAAGTCCTACATAGGGTTTGGCGTTGCTGTTCTTTTGTTTGAAATTGTATTTTCCGCCAACTCTCACACGATGACTCTTCACGCTGTCAAAGTGGTACTCGCTCGTTCCCACAGTTGCATCACAAGTACCCACATGACCGTATGTGTATCTGCCATAGAAATCTATTTCATTCTTGCCTACAGGGTAAATGTGACCTACGCCTACGCTGATGCCGTAGTACCTGCTGTCCGTGTCGTAACTGCCGATGTCACTCTGTCCCCACTCTGTTTCCTGCTTGCCGTAACGGATATTGCCTTCGTAATAGGTGTTGTTGGTGAGTTTGTGCCGTGCCATAATGCCCACACCTTTGTTTTCGGAATTGCCGTCACCGTGTACATCGCCGTTATAGGTGTCAAAGTCCCCTTTGCCGTATTCAAAGAACAAGCCGTAAGTGGTGGTAGAGCCGTCTTTCCATTCCTTTGTCTTTCCCGCACCAACGATAACGCCCCAGCCGTCCACATCCACATGGCTTCCGGTTTTGTATTTGCTTTGTCCTTTGCTTAAGGCACCGAAAGTATTTGTAACTCCGCCGACAGTTTCTGCAACCAAACTCTTCATACCTTCGCCGCTGGCAAGGTCAGCGCTCATATTCACGGTCTGTACTGCCGCCGCAATGCCTTCTACCGGGGCTTTGTCTTTGTCCTTGTCTTCATCATCGTCATGGCCACCCCCGCCGATAGTAAAGGTCAGTTTGTTGCTGTCTTGGGCTATTGCCCCTGCCGCCCCGACAATTTCGCCTGCTTCCCATGCCCCTTGCACATTGTCCGCATCTATCAGGGTGATTACATCCCCTGTTTTCAGTTTTACCGCATTTGTTGCATCAACGCTGATTTTGGTGTTGTCAAAGGTCACTGTTTCGGCCTTCAGCATCACGTCACCGTTTTGCATTTCGCTTGGCAGAGTAAAGTTCATGATTTGGAAACATCCCACTTCCGCCGCCTTACCACCCATTTTGATTTTCAGGTTCAATGTGTTGCCGCTGCTTGCGGTGCCAACGCCGCCATAGAGTTTGTAGCCGTCGTTAAATGTGCCGCCCTCAATGTTCACTGTGTTGCTGTTGGCGGGGCCGCTTTCGCTGTAGCCGCCGTAGATGTCTTTGCCCGGGCCAAATTCCCCGCCGGTGACTTTTACGGTGTTGTTTTTGACTTCAATTCCCTCCCCGTTGCTGTAGCCGCCGTAGAAGAATTTTGTTCCTGCAAAGGATGTGTCCGCACCGTCCACATTCAGGATGCCCCCTTCCGCCACGGCTTCCGCTTTCTTGCGGGTAAATCCGCCCGCCGTTGTGCCGTACCAGGTATCGGAATAAAAGTCCAGCATTGTCAGTTTAATGGTTTTGGTATCAGTGCTGTCAATGGTAACTTTCGCCGTATTCGTGCTGTATACACCCGGGTCGCCTAATGTTGCATCAACGCCAAAAATAGTACCAACAATATAATTATCGCTTATAGAACCGGTACTGACATCAACCAAGGTTATAACAGTGCCCACGTCCAATTCCATTCCCTCACCCGCATAGACATTTACTGTTGCAGTACCGCCTCTATAATCAACCGCCAAGCAATCTGTTTTCAGCATAACATCCCCATTCGTAATATTGCTCGGCAACGTGAAATTCATATTTTGGAACCAATCAACACATCCATGTGTGCCGCTCATCTTGATTCTCAAATTCAAAGTATTGTTAGTAGAGGAATATGAGGTGGACTGACCGCCAGTAAGATTAGCTAAATTGCCAAATGTGCCGCCTTCAATGGTCACTGAATTGCCTTTAGCATTGCCAACACCAAGACAGCCCAAAATATTACAACCGTTTTTAAAAGTACCATCCTTAATAATCACTGAATTGCCTTCAGCATTTCCAGAATAACTGTAACCGCCATAAATATAACTGCCCTCTCCAAATGTTCCGCCCTTAACTTCTACTTTGTTTTCATTAGCATTGCCGTTTTCGCTGTAACCGCCATAAATATTACTGTAAGACCCAATCATACCGCCGGAAACAACCACTTTGTTGCCTGTTACATTACCATTATCCGTGGTCTTACCGCCATAAACCTTTATACTGTCAAACGCACCGTTGGTAATGGTCACAGTATTGGCATCACTGTCTGCCGTACCGCCCACATCACCGCTAGCGCTATAACCGCCAAAAAAATTAAAATCAGGAAATCTGCCGCCGGAAATGATGGTGTTATTCCCTTTAACATTCCCACTATCACTGTAACCGGCATAAAGATTGCCGGCACCTTCAAATGTGCCGCCCGTAAATTTTAGGGTATTCCCTTCAACACTTCCCGCTCCCCCTGCCGATCCGCTCCTAATCAGAACGCTCTCATCAGAAGAACAGAAGTAGCCGCCGTTGATGGTCAAACGGTTATTGTTCGCCGTACTACCGTCAGAAGTATGACCGGCATAAATATGTACTATTTCAGAATCACTATAAAACTTGCCGCCCTTAATGGTCAACTCATTGCCATTTGCATTGCCCTCATCAGTCCATCCGCCATAGACGTTATTTATTGTGCCGTCATAAACAGTAACCTTGTTGCCTGTTACGTCATTATTACCACTGCAATTTGCCCCATACACACCGTCATTATACGTGCCCCTGCGGATAATGACCTCATTACCGCTGTAACTTGTGTCAGAAAGTCCGCCGTCCGTTGTGTTGCCTTTAACCTCTGAATCATAAGTTCCTGCTATTGACCCTGAATCAAACTTGTTGCTCCCCTGCTTAATGGTGTAATCCTTTTTGGCAAACGGCATACCGTTGGGGGCATAAACCAATTCCTTAACTCCGCCAATTTCTAGAACATAGTGCTTGGGCTGACTGATAATTTGCCCGTCAGCATCCAAATTGCAATTTGTATCATTCACTTTCCTGATAAGGGTAATGTAATCATTTGCCCCCAAGGTCAAACCATTGAGGTCGGTGCTGAAATCAACGTCCGCACAATCGAAGGTGCTCGCCATCCGCATCATTACATCATCCGCAGTCGCACCGGCAGGAATGGTGAAATTGACTTGTTGGAAATATCCTGCCGACTGCACAGTGCCGTTAATCACCGTTTGCAAATTCAAAGTGTTGCCGGAACTTGTACCCGGCATGGCCATTCCGCCCATAAGCATAAACCCATTGGCAAAACTACCCCCCCTGATGTTCACCGTATTGTTTATGGCATTGCTGCTAATATCTTCAACAGCCGCTTGACCACCCACAACTCCACTATACTCACCAAAAAAACCGCCAGAAATATTTACCTCATTACCCTCTGCTACGAACCCCCCTCCGCCATAAATTTGAGCCCCGACAAAAGTGCCGTCTTCAATATTGACTATATTGCCGTCACCCGTAGCACCGCCAATATGACTTTCGCAAGGATCTCCCCCCATTATCGCACCCAAATCCATACCGCCTACAATCTGCACCGCCTCAAAAGCACCGTTCTTAATCGTCACAATATTTTTTTTGACCACAGTATTTTCAGTATCGTCTGCAATACTGCCTGTAAAACTTAACATATTCATAACGGCACCGCCCGCTATCATACTTTCTGTAAAACTTCCGCCCTCTATTTCCACCCTGTTGCCCTCTGCCGTTACATTAACTGTTTCATCGGTGGCATCATCATTAACATGAAGCGACACGCCTGCCACACCGCCGATTATCATAGTGACATCAGAAAAACTGCCATTGGCAATTTTCACCGCATTGTTTTTGACGGTTATTGTGTACGACCCACCCGTTACATCCGAATTATATTTTATGGTATAAGAGTTCGACGCCCCCATAATCTGTGCGGCGGAATAACTGCCTGCAGTAATGCTTACCTCATTATCTTCCGCAACCGTATTAATATCTTGGCTTATGTCAACCCAACCAACATCTGCCATAGAAATACTGCCCGCAACCATAAGTTGATCGGTAAGCCCCTCGAAATTACCTCCACTTAATTTCACCTTGTTCCCTTTCATATTGCCGGCATTGGTGAAACCGCCGGAAATCATAGCCATACTGCCTGTAAAATTGCCTCCGGCAATTTCCACGCTATTGTAATTCGCATTTGCCGCGCCTTGGGATGCACCGCCGTCTATTTCAGCATTGTCAAATTCTCCCCCGCTTACTTTAACAATATTGCCGGAAACATTTGCCGCACCCATAGAAAAACCGCCACTTATTTGACAATTGTACATAATAGGGTCAAATTTCCCGCCCTTGATTATAACAGTATTCCCGGATACAGTATTGCTTGCATCACCCTGCAAAGATACACCGCCAAACGCATAAAATTGACAGGTCCCGCTTTCCATAATTAAAGTGTTACCTTTTACTGTATCACCGCTCATACCTTCTGCCGCACCCGCAGCATAAATCATTCCTTCCAGCCCATCTCCGCCCCTGACTGTCAAAGTGTTGCCGCTGACCGTTGTTGCTGCCGCTGGATTATACCCGTATCCCGCAATAAATGCCTGTGCAGAGCCATAGTCAACACCCTCCACCAAACTGAGGTTAGCCCCCGTAGTGCAATAATCTGTAACAGGAGTACCAGCACTATCAGCAGCAATAATAGGCGTTACCAAACCCGTCATCATTCCCTCAGCATCTATATACCCTGATGCCCATTCAGCACCACCCGTCTTACCGTATATCAAAGGCAAACTATAATCCGCAAACGCCCCATTGGCACAAAGCATCCCGCCGGCAAGCACCGCCAGCATAACCCTTTTTTTCAAATTGATTTTCATTTTAATACCCTCCTTAAAAAATTTAATTTATCAGTTCAACAAAGACCAAAGACCAATTACGGTCAATTTTCGCTTTGCGAAAATCCACGATTATAATCACAACATCCGCTTAATGCTGACCCTCGTCCGCCCCTAAAGGGGCGGGGAACCGTCTAAAGGAACACAGAAGGACGGTGGTGGGGTGAGCAATTAGGTTGTCACTTGAATTAGAAGTAACGACTAAACCGAACTTTTCCCCACACCCCCTCTTGT
>JAZLLX010000057.1:0-15584 GCA_045598345.1 Acidaminococcaceae bacterium
TCCCGATTATATTTTATAAAGTCCGCACAATGCGAACTTTTTTCCCTCTTTCCTAAAGAGGGGGGACCGCTTGCGGTGGGAGTTTTTGCATTATGCGAAGCATTCATAAACTTCTAACTTACAACTTCCCCCGTAGGGTGCGGGTTTCAAACCCGCCCGTATGTTCTTATTTTATCGCCTGTTCTTCGGGCAGGTTACAAACCTGCCCCTACAAATAAATATTCTAATTATAGGAACATAAGTAGCCCCCGCCCTTGCGGGGGCTGGCGCCCAAAGGAACATAGAAAGGCGACTGGGGGTGCGGATTACGCAGAATACTTGTTACTACCAAATCGCTCACCCCGCCGCTCCACGTTCCAGTATCAGCCCTCCCCTCCCAAAAGGAAAGGGTAATTTAATTATAATCACAGGAACATCTTACCACAATTACACGTTACGCGTTGCGAATTATGCGTTATATTCCCCTAACCCCTGTACTTAAAAATAATTATACCACAAAATCTCTTTTCTTGAAATTAAAAACTTTAAGAAATTACCTTTTATTTTTCCCACCAAATTTTTTAACAACTCCCAATCTTTTTACCTCAAAAAATTATTTATATTCATTGAAACTCCTGACTTTCAAAAAATTATTCTATAAAATAAAGGGTGAAATTACGTAATAATTTCAAAAATTACGTAATTTCAGCCGTTATTTTTCGTAATAATTTTGAAGGAGGATGCAATGGACGAAACAAAAGACGAAATTACAACCGTTGAAGAAAATACTCAAGACAAAGAAACTGATGAAAAACTTTTGGAAAGAAGAAAATACCTTAAAGAACGTCAGACCCGTTTCCGCAAACGCCAAAAGTTAAAGGATGCGGCGGACTTTTGCTTAATGAGTAATTAGTAATGAGTAATTGTGGTAAAAAGTTCCTGTGTTTATATAACAGGTTACAGGAACATAAATAGCCCCCGCCTTTGCGGGGGCTGGCGCCTATAGGAACACAGAAAGGCGACTGGGGGTGCGGATTACGCAGAATACTTGTCACTGTTTGCTGACATTGTGCAAAGCGATGCTTTGCCCGGGTGCGGAACCTTGCCTGCGGCAAGAATCCGTCCCTCTACAAACTACGCCAACCTTCTGCTATAATCAAAGGAACATCTTACCACAACTTTAAGTTTTAAGTTTTTATCTTTTCATTAGCGACAGCGTAATTGCTCACCCCACCACCGTCTTTCTATGTTCCTTTAGACGGTCCCCCGCCCCTTTAGGTGCGGACGAGAGTTCGCAAAACCCCGCACACCCGAAACCCAAAATATAATCATCGGAACATATTACCTCAATTACTCATTACTAATTACTCATTACTCATTAACCAAAGTCACAATCCCTTTTGCCACACTCTGTTCCTGCATATCATTTACGGTAACGGAAAGCACTGTTGTTTTTCGTCCCTTGTGTACCACCTCCACCACAGGCACAACAGTTTCCGGCACTGCTGCCACAAAATCTATGGAAAAATTAAACACTTTGGCATCAGACGGCACGGCGTTGCGTACTGCCACCATTACTAAGGCCATAATATTTTCTTCAGTCATAAATCTTCCCCCAATTCAATGTGTATATTATATCATAAAAAATGAAACCCACCGAAAAACTTTTCCGTGGGTTTCAAAAACATTTAGAATATGTCGGGATAACACAGTTTTGCCATTTCCTCCACCGCTTTGATTGTGTATTGGTTGGTGGAGTATAAATATTGGTCGTGCAGTTTATACACTCTCTTATTTTTCACCGCACTGACATTTTTATAAAGAGGATTTTCTAAAATTTCTTTGGCAAATGCATCCAAATCATTTTTCTTGGTATAGTCCCAACTGGGCATAAAGATTACATCCGGGTCAATTTCCAAAAGCAGTTCCTCGCTCAGTACCGCCTGTGCCGGCACCTTATGTCCTTCCAAAGCATTACGGATTCCTGCATAATAGCATAAATCATTAAATGTTCCCGCAGGCCCCATAATGCCCATTGTGCTTAAGGCAAGTACCCGTACTAATTTGTCGCCTTTGGAAGAAACAATTTTTTTGCGGACATTTTCCATATCCCTCTGCAATTTATCCGCCAACTCTTTGCCCCGCTCCGGCTCACCCACAGCCAAAGCCACATCCTGAATATATTGCAAAATATCCTGAAGATTATTGGCAGTCCGGCACACCACCACCTTCAGTCCTGCAGAACGGAGGGCATCAGCATGTCCGCTCCCCGTGAAATCTGCTGTAAGCACCACATCAGGATTAAGGGCAACAATTCCTTCAAAGTTCCCCCCGGAAACACGGTTTTTAACGGTCTTCACTTTATCTCCTGCACAGCAGAGTGTCGAATCATCTGCCAGATAGGTCAAAGCCGCTATCCGCCCGGGATTCACAATCTCCAAAAGTATTTCATCAACAGAGGTGTTCAAACTGACGATACGGCACGGTTTGGAATAGAAATCAACCTTTGTACCAAAAGCGTCTGTCAGGGAATAAATAGGTTTGCCTTCTTCCTTTGTGTAAGGAATAGCCCCGCAACCAGTTATGAAAAAAGAAATGCTTAAAATGAGAGCCAACAGATATTTCATTCCAAACACATCCTTTGCTGCTCAATTTTTGCCGCCAAATCGTCTAAATCTTTATAAACAAATTCGTGGTTGACATAAAGAGGGTTTATCCGTTGCAATATTTTTTTTGCCACTTTGGTGGTAAAAGGTCTGCTTTCATCAATCTTGCTGATATGGGTGTACACTTGAGCCAATGTAGGATTGGCAACCAATTTATACTGTGTGGAACGCATATAGTCGCCGCACAAAGTACAATTCAAATGCACACCTTTAATCAGTTCGGCATAGTTTCCTAATTTGTCCACTGTATCACAAATATAGTCCGCCGCCTGTTCCTCTGTTTTCAGTTTCAAATTGGTACTCATCAAATGTCCCGTGTCCAACATAATGCCGGAATTTTTGTGGTTGATGTGTTCAAAGAAAAATTTAACAGTGCGTACATCCGTCAACCTGAGCCCCGGCCACCAAAGGTTTTCAAAAAGCACAGTGGTGCTTTCCGGTATCTCGTCCGCCACCAAATTGAAAATATCTGCATTGGCGGCACAAACTTCCCTGTCGCTGTAATTGAACTGCCATGTAAAAATTTCCTCGTGGTTGGCATCACTCACATGCCAGACAAGGTATTCCGGGTTTTGTGAAAGGGCAGCCACAATATTTTTACGAATGACCCCCAGCCATTCTTCCCTGCCCAACGCATCATTATAATACTCATTCCGTTCATCATTATTGTGAAAGGAGGAACGCAATCTTTTGGTTTTCCGTAACCAAAAATCCATAAAGGACGGCCAGTACAAAAGATGCACCCCATAGGAAATGTCACTATAGGACTTGACCGGCGGCTCCGTGGTATAAACAAACTGCTCAATCCCGTCCATACCAAGTTGCTTGACGAACTGTTGCAGGGTCAAACCCTTCTGCACCAGTTCGTTCTCATATTCAGGAATACACGCATAGTTAAATAGATGTTTCATCTGCTTTGCTTTCTTTCAACTGCTTAAGTGAAAAACTTAAATCTTAAAACTTAAAGTAGTGGTAAATAGTTCCTTTGATTTGAATAAAGTTGTCGAAAAAGATGTTCGCCATTCGTCAAACGGGAAAATCGCACGATTTTCTGAGAAAATCTGCCGATTTTCCCCTTATAATCACAGGAATACTTTAGCATAATTGGATTTTGCTCTTTGATTATTTGGTCTTTATTCTTATCGTACTTTTCCCCACACCCCTACCCCTCTCCCCGGGGAGAGGGGTACTTTCGCTTTATGCTGACTTTCCTGCTATAATCACTGGAACTCTTTACCATAATTACTCATTACTAATTACTAATTGCTAATTCTTAAAAGCTCCAATTCATTCCAACGATAAATGTCCGTCCCGGACGACCGTAACAAGTTCTTGTACCGGTAGTCCAACCGCTGCAATCAAACTGGTCTGCATAATATTTATCAAACAAATTATTTACTTTAGCATAAACCTTGATATCTTTGGTCGCTTTGTAATTCACCGCCAAATCCATCACCATATAATGCCCACCCTGCGGAACAGATGCATAGTCAAAATTCTTACCGCCAGCACCTACATACGCTCTTGTATCTACTCCAAAATTCCATTTATCCGCAGTATAATCCACACCTAAAGTAAATTGATTTTTGGGATAAAGCACATAATCCTGAGGTTCTTCAGTACTGATGCAAGCCCACCCTAATTTTGCATGCCAATGACCGTCAAAGGTCTTGTCATACTGTACATCAAAACCATGCACTTTAGTGCTATCATCCAAATTATAATAATATGCCGAAGGCCCCCAACCGCTGGATGTGATAAGTTTATCTGCTTTCCTGATAAAATAATGAACACTGACTACATCGTTATCCGTGAACTTATGATTAAACCCAATTTCATAATTTTTGCCCTTTTCCGGCTCCAATTTATCGTTGCCAAAAGTTGAATTATACAACATAGAAATAGAGGGTAACACAAAATAATCATTGTAAGCGATATACATATTGCTCTTTTCGCTGAACTTATAACCTAAGTTGAAACTCTTGGCAAAATTATCATCAATGTCTGCCTTGCCGGAAGTGGTAAGTTTGTCATAACGGCCTGCCACGGTCAAATCCCAACCTTTGCCAAATTTCCAATTATCCTGTAAGAATATTGCTTTATTTTCTAAATTTTCCTTGTTATTACGCAACTCTTCTGACTTCACATATTCCGCCCCCAAGGTTAAGGTATTATCTTTATTAGCGTAGGTAAATAAATCCTTGAAATTATTGGTCTTGTAATTGTTGTGCATTTCGCTGTCTGCATTACTCATATAAGAATAATAACCGACATCGCTGGCATGATCGTTGTTTTCATACTTTGTATAGTTGTAAAAAAACTTATTAGAAATTTTAGCATTCAACTTATTTTCTGCACGAAACTGCAAATTGGTAACCTTGGTCTTACCAGTAAAAGCATTATCAGTCGGACTATAACCGTAAAGGTACTCAGTGCGGGAAAAATCCTCCTGTCCGTGACGATAATCCAAACTGATGCTGTTACCTTCACTAAACTCATGGTTCAACGAAATATTTTCACTGTGCCCATTTTTGCGGTTTTTCCACTCGTCCCCATTACCATCATCAAATTTGCCGTCATGATATTTCTGTGCAAAAATTCTGTAGGAAGTTTTATCAAATTTTCCCTGGGTAGCAATCTTGTATTGTTCATGCCCAAAATTGCCGCCTTCCACACCAACTGTAGTTTTAAAACCATCAACTTTTTTCGTAACAATATTAATAACACCGCCCACAGCATCAGTGCCATACAATAAAGAACCAGACCCTTTTACCACTTCAATCCGTTCAATATTATCCATATCATTCATCAGCTGACTTACATAAGATTGGGGAGTACCCATACTGTCTGCACCGGTTACGGAAACAGGCATACCATTTACCATAATCTTTACTTTATTGGAACCATTCATACCAAATTTACTTGAAGCATCCTGACCGGCACCGGGATAATCTGCAAAACGCATACCGGAAGAGTGACGCAATGCCTCTTTCACATCCTTGTAATGCATCCTCTCAATCTGCTCAGATGTAATTATCTGAGTGTTGGATTTAGTGGTGAACAATGTTTCCGGCCTGCCGGAAGCGGTTACCACCACCTCGTCAAAATAATAAGTTTTGTCTGCCTGTTCTGCGGCAAAGACCCCAGTGCTCATAAGGGAGAGCAAGACCCCTACTGTTAAAGTAGTTTTAGTGCTTTTCATAAGACACCTCTTTCCCGGCTTTAAGCCGTCACAAAATCTTGACCCGGCCGCATCCCTTACCCGTGTAAAAGATGCCCGGTGTCCCTAATGTCTAAAATTATAATCTTTAAGTGAAAAAAATGCAAGAAATTTTTACGAAATTACTTGACAAACTTAATAGGAATAATTACAATTAAGATATATTTCAAAAAATGGAATAGCGGAATATACGGGGTGAGAGTCGTATATTCATAAATTCTCCTTTCTAAAATATAAAAGCACCTGCTAAAATCGGCAGGTGCTTTTATATTTGATGTCAATATTTCAATTATGCTTTGAAAGTAATTTTACAATGTCAAATCATCTGCATTGGCAATCATTGTCGCTCCCGCCGCAGTCATTTCTGCAATGGCCTGTTCCGTAGTTTCATTGCCAATCCCCCGGCAGGCAGCCAAATTGACAATCACCTTGAATCCGGCTTTTATCAGTTGCAAAACAGTGGTTTTTACGCAATAGTCCGTAGCCAGTCCCCCACAAATTACGGTACTGATATTATTAACTTTCAAAAACTCAATAGCCCCCGTGCTTTGATGCTCCCGGAAATCATGATAACATGCCCCATAAGGATGCTGGTCTGACACAATCCCCTTAAACACCTGGTATTCATAACATTTGCTGTCCAAACCTGGCAAAAAATCAAAACCCGCAGTACCCACAATGGCATGAGCCGGCCAACGGAGATCCACATCCGCATAACCCTCCATTTTACTCATGGGCGGATTTTGAGCATTGGCAATCCAGACCGCATTCAAAGAATGGGCATCCCTGCTTGCAACATGCAGACGGGCAAACCCTTTATTCCTGTTCAACTCATCTACAATTTTATCTCCCTCCACCACCGGCAATTCCTCCGGGCACAACGGGGAAAAAGTTTTTTGGGCATCAATATCAAAAGATGCCGTAACCTGCTTGTCAACCTTTAACATAAAATCATCTCCTTTACAACGGCATAATTAAACCGTCCTGTTCAATTCCTCCAATACCAAATGTCCGTCCCATTCAAGAATGGTGGTGATACTTGTATTATACACACTGATTTTCCAAATCTTGTCCAAATCCATTTCCAAAAACTTTCCCATCAGCAGACGGGTTATGCCTCCGTGGGTTACAAAAGCAATATTCCGTCCGTTCCCCTCTTTATGCAAAGTATTTTTGAAAGCCGCCCACGCCCTTGCCTGTGCCGCCGCAAAAGTTTCCGCACCCTCCGCAGTCCACTTGCTTGGTGCGGCAATGAAATTACGCATCTGTTCCGGGTAGAGTTCACCTAATTTTGACATTTCCACCCCTTCCCAAGCACCAAAATTAACTTCTTTTAAGTCATCTAAAGGGTTTATTTTCAATCCTTTTATTCGTGCCAAGGGTGCCGCCGTTTCCATCGCCCTGTGCATGGGGCTGGAATAAATCACATCCAAAGGCAGTTCCGTAAAATACTCCGCCATCCGTTCCGCCTGAATCAGTCCCTGCCCGTTCAGATGTGTGTCCCGCTGCCCCTGCAAACTTTTCTTTTTGTTGTCCGAAGTAATCCCGTGCCGGATAATATAAATTTTCCCGCTCATAAAGGCAAATTCACCCCTGCTTCCTGAAAGGTTTCCATCTCTTTATAACATTTTAAGGCGGCATCAAAAATTGAGAAATTCATTTGTGCCTTAAGCCACACTTTATCAACAGGGAACAGTAAAATATCCCCCTTGCCAATCACATAATTGCTGACTTCTTTTTCCCGTTCCCCCGCAATTTTCAACGCTTTTTCCGTAGTAACACCATTATGCATAACAGCAACATTCATGGCAGCCGCCTGCAACATTGCTCCTGCGACCGCCTGAAGGGAAAGTTTGTTTTTATCAACAACATCAATACAAATCAATTCATATTTGTACTTATCCACAAATTCCGAAACAAGCATTGCCCCTTCTTCCATAGCAGTCAAGGGCGTATCCGCCAAAATAACATTAACATTTAAGTCCTTATGGTTTTGCAGCAAAACGCTGACTGCATCCATACTGTCTGCTGAAGCAAAAAGGATTATTCCCTTTTTCGTACAAGTCAAATTTTCAGGCCTTGCCTCACCTTTTACCGCCGCATAGGTTTTTACCATATCTTCCAATTTTCCCAAAGCATTCCTGGGCTTTATTAAATTGTCCAACCGTTCCTGTGCCGCCGCAGCCGCAACTACATCCACAGGTTTAATATAGATATGCATAATTAATCACATAAATACACAACAAATAAACAACCGCTCCCACTTCCGTCAAAAAGCCGAAAGTATCACCTGTAAGCCCGCCTAAAATATTTTTCAAATACAAAGCCCACAAATTCATAATCACAAATGTTCCCAAAGCCGCCACACCATAAAACCAACCAAATTCATAAACCAATATTCCTAAAATTAAAATACCCAGTAGCGGATACCAAGTTTTAGCATAGTCCTTAAACATTTTGCCAATGCCCTTATTGCGGGGATAAGGATAAGCAACAATGTAAAAAGCCATGAGGGTTCTGGTAAGCACATAAGCAAACAGAAGTCCCAAAGATAATTGCATTGGTTCAAGAGTGGCGAAAAGAGAAAACTTCAATAACAAAAGTATTCCCACGCCTAACACTGCATTAGCCCCGACATGACTGTCCTTCATAATCTCCAGCATCCGTTCCCTGTCCCTTGCACTGAAAACTCCGTCACAAGTATCCATATAACCGTCATACATAAGACCGCCGAAAAAGAAAAGTTCAACTGCAATAAGCAATACAGCACGCAATAAATTGGGAACATTTATCAAAGTTAATTGCCAGTTCACAGCAAAAAGTACGGCACCGCCCAAAAGCCCTATCAGCGGAAACCAAAGCACGCTGCGGCCAAAATCCTCATCATGCCATTCTTTTCTGTTGCTGAACCGTACCCTTGTCAAAAACTCTAAAGCGGTTATAAAATCTCGCATAAACTACTCCCCAAACCCATTTTCACAATAACTAAATTTTAATCACAGGAACATCTTACCATCATTTCACATTTCTAAATTCACATTACTAATTCTTACCGTACTTTTCCCCACACCCCTGCCCCTCTCCCCAGGGAGAGGGTTACTTTCACACTATGCCGACTTTCCTGCTATAATCACAGGAACTTTTTACCATATTTGTTCTTTGTTCTTTGACATTTATTCCAACTATCAACTTAATTGCTCACCCCACCACCGCCAACACGCTCCCGTAGGCGATCCCCCGCCCCTTTAGGTGCGGACGAGGGTTCGCACTATGCCGACTTTCCCTGAATCCTGATTCCTAAATCCTTTATCCTTATTTTAATCACAGGAACTTTTTACCACAATTTATAACTTATAACTTTTAACTTACAACTTCTTTTAGTGCCAATCTTAAGATTGGCACTAAAAGACACACCCCCGTGCCTTCCCCCAAATGCATGCCTGCATCTAAAAAAGGTTTTAAGCCCATTGCCTCCAATGCCTCTTTTTGTCCCGGTTCCGTACTTGCATGACTGGGAATAAGATATTCCGTTACCTTTTTATCCATACCCCATACACAAAGAGCCGCCGCCGTAGCATTAACACCATCCAATACCACTGGTAATTTATGTGCTGCAGCGTTTAGCATTGCACCAACCAAAGCGGCATGTTCCAATCCCCCCAATTTTATTAAACAATCTAACCCATCTCCCTGTTGCGGTTGATTGATTTTCAATCCGTCCTGCACTACCTGTAATTTCTTTTTTAAACGGGCATCATTAATACCACTACCCCGTCCCACAGTTTCTGATGCCGATAATCCAAGCATAGCGCTAATAAGGGCGGCACTGCTGGTAGTGTTGCCGATTCCCATTTCTGCTGTAACAAAAAGATTATATCCCTTGTTAATGCAGTCATTCACAACCGCCATACCCACCGCCATTGCCGCACGCACATCTTTTTCACTCATTGCAGGGCCTTTTGTAAAATCTGCAGTACCCTTTGCAACTTTTTCCTGCCGCACATTGGCTAATGTATCCGTATCAAAAGCAGTTCCCACATCCGTTACAAAAACATCTGCACCGGCGTGCCGTGCCATAACATTGGCGGCCGCCACTCCCTTGCTGTAGCCAACCATCATTTGCAAAGTTACATCCTGCGGAAACGCACTGACCCCATGCTTGGCAATCCCATGATCCCCACACATCAAAAGCACTGCCGATTTGAAGTTGAATGGTAAATTATGAATATTATACATAATCTAATTAGTAACAAGTAATTAGCAATGAGTAATTACGGTAATATATTTTCTAAAAAAATTATAATCGGGAATTTTCGCAAAGCGAAAATTGTCAATAATTATTCATTACTCATTACTAATTATTAATTTGTAAAACTCTCTCCCCGACTAAATTCGCTCTCCCAGCCGCTTAAAGTCCACTGCAATTCCTGCGTAGCAAACATACACCTCATCACACTGCTCCGCCACACGCTGATTGACCCAACCATTCAAATCCCGATACTCACGGGAAATGACATTGTCCGGCACAATCCCTGCACCCACCTCATTGGTAACAAATACAACTGTCTTGCCACATTTTTTAGCAGCAGCAAGTACGGCATCAATCTTGTCCATAACATATTTGGTACGGGTAACAAAATCACCTTCAATGGCACCCTTCCCATACATATAATTAGTCATATACAAAGTTAAACAATCAAAAAGTACCGCTCCTGTTTCTTCACCTAAACTCTCAAAAATCTTTTCTGCATCATAATAGCCCTCGTGGTTCACCCAATGCCCGGTGTTGCGCCTTGCCTGATGCAGTTTTACCCGTTCCGCCATTTCCTCATCAAGAATTTCTGCAGTAGCAATATAATCGCATTTTTCTGATGCCCGCAACACATATTTTTCTGCAAAGGTACTTTTACCGCTCCTTGCCCCGCCGGTAACCAACACTAATTTACTCATTTATTTTCACCTCATTACCACATAATTGCACAGGCACCAAAGCCCTCCCCCCGTTGCAACAATTAAACTCGTCCACATCCACCTGAAAAACTGTACGCAACAAATCCGTATCCACAATATTGCCATCCCCTGCGGCCACCAAAGATCCATTTTTGATAATTATAAAATTATCACCGCAACTCAAGGCCTGAGTAATATCGTGCAGAACCATAACAATTGTCAAACCCAATGTTTTATTCAAATCTTTCACAAGATTAATCACTTCCAACTGATGGCAAATATCCAAATAGCTTGTGGGCTCGTCAAGGAAAAGTACCTCCGGCTTTTGTGCCAAAGCCATTGCAATCCAGGCACGCTGACGCTCACCGCCGGAAAGCGTGCTTAAAACCCGTTCCTGCAGAGCGGTCATATTGGTTTGTTCCAACGCCCAGGTCACAATCTTTTCATCATCCTTAGTGCCTCCGCCCCATTTGTTGCGGTGAGGAAAGCGTCCCATCTTCACCAAGTCCAACACAGTTAAGTCGTCGGGAGCGGTTGGATTTTGTGCAAGAATGGCCACCCGTTTGGCAAATTCATGCCCATCCAATTTCACCACTTCCTGCCCGGCAAATTGTACAGAGCCGGAATATTTGAGCAAACGGCACAATGCTTTCAAAGTGGTGGACTTGCCACAACCATTAGGACCAAGAATAACGGTAATTTTCCCTTCAGGAATTTCCAAATCCAATCCATGCAAAATTTCTTTATGGGCAATATTCAGTTTAAGATTTTTTGTAGAAATAATGTTCATAATTCATAATTAGCAATTTATCAAAGACCAAAGAACAAATAAGGACAATTTTGCTTCGCAAAATTTCCAATTATATTATTACCGGAACATCATACCATAATTGGTCTTTGCTCTTTGTTCTTTGCTCAATTATCCCTTATCCTTCTCTCCTCAACAAATATAAAAAGAACGGTGCGCCGAGAAAGGCCATAATAATTCCCACCGGCAGTTCTACAGGACTGAGGATTACACGGGCAAAAGTGTCGCTGACCATAATAATCCCTGCCCCTAACAATGCAGTTCCCGGCAAGAGCACCCGGTAATCACTGCCCAACAAAAGCCGTACAATATGGGGCACGACAAGTCCCACGAAGCCCAAAAGTCCCACCGCACTCACTGCACTGGCCGCCAAAAGTGCCGCCAAAAGCGTGAGCAAAAGCCGGGTCTTTTCCACATTCACACCCAAACCCTTGGCCATTTCATCACCCAACTGCAAAACATTCAGATATCGGGCGGCAAAATACATACACAGCACACCTACTATAGTATAGGGCAACACCAAAGGAACATGTGTCCAGCCCCTTGCCGAGAGTCCCCCAATCATCCACATCAAAGCACCATGCACCCTATCGCTATAAAAAATCATAACACTGGTGATAATACTGCCTAAAAACGCACTCACTGCCACGCCCGCCAAAATAACCCGCACAGGTTTTACCCCGTCCTTCCATGCCAAAACATAGATTAAAAAGCAAGCGAACAAGGCCCCGATAAAACTTACAGGCGTAATCAAATATTCATAAGCAGGACACAAAATTAAAATAATAATCCCTGCCAGACCCGCACCGCTGGACACACCAATAATATTAGGGTCAGCCAAAGGATTGTGCATAATCCCCTGCAAAATTGCTCCGCTCAATGCTAAATTAGTTCCCACCAAAGCCGCCAAAATCGTTCTGGGCAGGCGTAAATTCCACACAATCAAACTGGCAGAATCATTCCCCGGTTTCATCAAAGCGTGCAAAACCTGTTCCAGCGCCAAATCCGTGGAACCGCAGGAAACAGAAATCACAAAGCCCAGCACTAAAAGAATGGCAAAGGCCAATAATACAGTTGTCCGCAACAAATTTCTTGACATAATTAGATGTATTTTAACACCAATTTAATTTATCGTCAATTATGGCTTTATGTGCTATAATAATTTTGTTATGAATTTATTACCTTTGATCGCTTATGAAGATGATTTTATGCTCATTATAGACAAACCCGCCGGCATCTTAGTCCACCCCACCGTAAAGGAAGCGGGCAACACCCTCTATGACTGGGTAAAAGAATATTATGCCTTGAAAGGTGAACAAGCCACAGTTCATCCTGTTTCCCGTCTTGACCGTTTTACATCCGGTCTTGTTGTCTTTGCCAAGGAAGGCATTGTGCAGGCATGGCTGGATAAGGGGCTGTTTGAAAAAGAATATTTGGCAATTACAGAATGTCTGCCACCCGAAACATCCGGGATTATCAATGTTCCCATTGCCCGCAAAGAAGGCAGCATTATTGAGCGTTGTGTTGATGCAAAAGGTAAGGAAGCCATTACGGAATACAAAGTTGTACAAGACGGAAAACGTCCATTGATAAAATTAAAACTCCACACGGGGCGTACCCATCAAATCAGGGTGCACCTTGCCCATATCGGCTGTCCCGTAGTCGGAGACGGGCTTTACGGCAAACGGGCACCCCAAGGACGACATTTGTTACATTGCTACAAATTAAAGTTCCGTCACCCGGTGGGAGAACAAATTATAGAAATAACAAGAATTTTACCCAAAGATATGCTATAATATCAAAGGAACAAATTGTCAAATAGCAAAGAACAAACAATCATAATTAAAAATTAGCAATTAGAAATTAAAAATGATGGTAAGAAGTTCCTGTGATTATAATAGGGAATTTTGCGAAGCAAAATTGTCCTTAATTACTAATTACTCATTACTAATTACTAATTGTTCACATTTGCTCTTTGGTCTTTGTTCATTTAATCAATTTTTATTTAGGAGGTTTATTATGCCATTAGTAACTTCAACTGAAATGTTCAAAAAGGCCTATGAAGGTCATTATGCCGTAGGTGCTTTCAATGTGAACAACATGGAAATCATTCAAGGTATTGTGGATGCCGCCAAGCAGGAACAATCCCCCTTGATTTTACAAGTTAGTGCCGGCGCCAGAAAATATGCCAAGCATATTTATTTGATGAAATTAGTAGAAGCCGCTGTAGCGGACACGGGCTTGCCCATCTGCTTGCACTTGGATCACGGTGAAGATTTTGAAATTTGCAAAGCATGTGTGGACGGCGGTTTCACCAGTGTCATGATTGACGGTTCCAAACACCCCTTTGAGGAAAACATTGCCATTACCAAAAAAGTTGTGGAATATGCTCACGCCAAAGGTGTTGTGGTAGAGGCAGAATTAGGCAAACTTGCAGGCGTGGAAGACGCTGTAAAAGTCAACACTAAAGATGCCACCTACACCGACCCGGACCAGGCAGTAGAGTTCGTGGAACGCACAGGAGTTGACTCCCTTGCCATTGCCATCGGCACCAGCCACGGCGCTTATAAATTCAAAGGCAAACCGGAACTGGACTTTGCCAGATTGGAAAAGATTACCAATTTGTTGCCCGGCTTCCCCCTGGTACTGCACGGAGCAAGTACGGTTATTCCTGCCTTTGTGGATGAGTGCAATAAATATGGCGGCAAGTTGGACGGTGCACAGGGTGTGCCTGAAGATATGTTGCTGAAAGCCGGCAAATATGGCGTATGCAAAATCAATATTGATACTGATTTGCGTTTGGCAATGACCGCAAGTGTACGCAAGTATTTGACTGAACATCCCGCAGATTTTGACCCCAGAACCTATCTCAAATCCGCCCGTCAGGCCATTCAGGATATGGTCGCACACAAAATTAAAAATGTCTTAAACAGTTCCAACAGATTATAAACAAAAATCCGCCGCAAGGCGGATTTGTTTATAGTGAGTAATGAGTAATTGTGGTAATGAGTTCCTGTGATTATATGGTTGGGTTTCGGGTGTGCGAGGTTATGCGAACCCTCGTCCGCCCCTAAAGGGGCGGGGGAGCGCCTACGGGAGCGTGTTGGCGGTGGTGGGGTGAGCAATTAGGTAGATACTTTATCTTGGAATAAATGTCAAAGAACAAAGAATAAAGAGCAAATATGGTAAAAAGTTCCTGTGATTAAAATAAAAAAGTCCGCTTAATGCTGACTCTCGTGCCCCCTTAGAGGGGGCTGGCAGTTGCGTAGCAACTGACTGAGGGTGGCGATTAAAACGATACTTTCGCTATGCAGTCGCCACCCCACCACCAATAGAAATTAAAAGTTATAAGTTAAAAGTTAAAAACTATGGTAATGAGTTCCTGTGATTAGAATAAAAGATTACAGGAACACGAGTAGCCCCCGCCCTTGCGGGGGCTGTCGCCCAAAGGAACATAGAAAGGCGACTGGGGGTGCGGATTACGAAGAAAACTTGTCACTGTTTGCTGACATTGTGCAAAGCGATGCTTTGCCCGGGTGCGGAACCTTGCCTACGGCAAGAACCCGTCCCCTACAAACTCTGCCAACCTTTCCTGCTATAATCACAGGAACTCTTTACTTTCCCTAATCCCTAACCTCTAACTCATAATCCCTATTTATAATCACAGGAACATTTTACCATCATTCTTAATTCTGCATTCATAATTCTTAATTATAATTTCTAAAAAAAAATCCCCCTTTCGGCGGACTTTTTTTTAGAAATTATAGAACACCCTTGCCTTTCCGTCCCATCCTTTTCTCTTGCCCACATAGGCATTCGCCCCAAGTCCCACTGTCCTCTTGTTGCTTACGTTCCAGTCACAGCCGGCTTCCAGTATGCCTGTGTTGCCTTTCATACTTGGGGCGGGGGCTTCCCCAACTCCTGCTATGCTTGCCTTGCTTTCTCCTTTGAACACATGTTC
>JAZLLX010000058.1:0-21606 GCA_045598345.1 Acidaminococcaceae bacterium
TTTTTTTATTCTCCATCATAGGGCATCAACGCTACGCAACGGGCTCTTTTAATCGCCAGGGTCAAATCACGTTGATGGGCGGCGCAGCATCCGGTAACACGGCGGGGCAGAATCTTGCCACGCTCGCTTACATATTGACGCAGACGGGCTGTGTCCTTGTAATCAATTTCGCTGATTTTGTCGGCACAGAATTGGCAAACCTTGCGACGGGGTCTGCGGCCGGGTTGTTTAAATTCACTCATTCTTGTAACCTCCGTTTATTTTAGAAGGGAATTTTTTCATCATCGGGAACCGGTGCCCCAAAACCGCTTACGGGAGCGGCGGGCTCTACACCACCTTCAGCGCCGGGAACTGCTGTCCCACGGTTATTGTCCCATTGGTCACGGCGTTCAATAAATTCAAAACGGTCCGCAATCACTTCTGTAATCCAACGTTTGGTACCGTCTTTGGCATCATAACTGCGGATTTGCACACGGCCTTCAATAAGAACTCTTTGGCCTTTACGTAAGGAATTGCCTGCAGTTTCCGCACTCTTGCCCCAAATGACAATGGGGAAGAAATCCGCATCTTTTTGACCGTCAATATTGGTATAAGGACGGTCAACCGCAATGGTGAACTGTGCCACAACCTTACCGGTGGTAGTGTAACGAACTTCGGGATCCTTCGTCAAACGGCCCAACAAAAATACTTTATTCATCCTTCTTTTCCCCCTTTTCGTTTTTAGCTACGATCATGTGACGCAAAAGTTCTTCAGTAATACGCATTACACGGTCTAATTCTGCAACGCACTCTGCGCTGCCGTTGAATGTTACGAGAACATACAATCCTTCCTGGATGTCTTCAATCTCGTATGCCAGGCGCTTTTTGCCCCAGCGGTCTGTTTTTTCTACGGTGCCACCGTTTGCTGTAATCAGGTCTTCAAACTTCTTAACGATTGCTTCAAAGGCCTCGTCTTCAACCGGCTTCACAACGTAGAGGACTTCGTATTTTTTCACGAGTCACTCACCTCCTTCGGACATTTGGCCCGTGTTTCCCACGGGCAGAAGAGCCGTTCTCCGTTGAGAACAGCTTGCATATTATATCAAAAGCCCCTTGTTTTGGCAAGGGGCTTTTTTGTTTTTTTTATATTTTCTTTAAGAAATCTTTTACTGCGTCTATTTTGCTGATTTTGAAATGGGCTTTGTCCTTTGACGCTTTCAAGAAGGCCTTAATATCATTATCGGCCGCCTCCGCATGGGCAATGCTCAGCCGGTATTCAAAAGTGTTGGCAATTTCCGCATGCAGTTGCAGTTCCTCATCACTCAACTTGTCCAATGCGTCAAAAAGGAAGGTGGTAATCTTCACCCCGTTCCGCTCCAACTCGTTGGCAATAAGGTAATGTTCTTTGGGTGAAAGGGGTCTGCCCTCCGGTCGCAATGCCAGTTCAAAGTCAATGGGCCAGGGCGTTGATTTCAAATAGGAGTTATAAATGAACTGCACATGCATTATCACTTCCCCATATTCCAAAACAATACGCCGCACTTCTTCCGGGGTGAAAGAAATTTTGTGCTTGCCCACCTGAAATTCCACATTAAGATAAGAGGCGTTCACCGCCGCCTGAAACTCCATAGGAAATTCTTCAAACTTTTTCTGTAAAGCCCCATCATCCAATTTGGTATTCTCTTTGACAATTTTATCCGTAGCGTCAAAACCAATCATACTGTAGCCATAGAGCAGGGCTTTGACAATTTCTTCCTCCGTGGTAAGGCCTGCCGCATTTGCCCCGTACCCGTTCCGCCAGTCCGCCACAAATACGCTCCAAGTTGCCTCATCCGTAAGGTTCAGAAAATTGCGGTTTGCCTTTGCCAAATCTGCCGCAGTTGCATCCGCCAACACGGGTTTAATCTGCCGGTTTTTGAATTCCGGCAAAACCTGACCCCTGTCCGTTTCTTTCACATCCATAATGCCCACGCTGATGCCTCTTGCACCGCAAGCGGTGGGGGCGGTCCATTTAAGATAACGGCGTACCAACGCCGCATTGTTGGCGTTTTTCAAAAGCAGGGCAATTTTGAAGCCGTCCTGCTCCAAAGTTTTTTCCGCCTGCCAATATTTTTCCAAAGGGCATTCCCCCTTGGTAACCGCCGCCAACTTTATTTCCCCCTCAGTTTCCACCAAGGCGAAAAAGCCGTTTTCAATAGCGCTGGAATTAACAACCTTTCCCAATGCTTTCTCCAGCACCTGCTCTATTTCCGATTGTTTAAGCATAATAACCTCCTTTGCATCACTAACTTTTTCCGCCCCAGGCGTGGGGCGGGGGACCGGCTCAGTTTTTAAGTAGCCGGTGGTGGGGTCGCTCTCTGCGACTGCATCACAAACATCCTACCCTATTCTTGCCTTAACTTCCCTATCTATAAACTCACATACACCTCTAAAATTTTTATCTATGTCACTATTCAGAACTCTAATTACATTATACCCATTTTCTTCCAAAAATCTTGTTCTTTCCATATCATATTTTTGGCTTTCAGGATTATAGTGTCCTCCTCCGTCAAGTTCAACAATAAGTTTAGCCGCATTGCAAGAAAAGTCCACAATATATTTATCAATAATTACTTGTCGTTTGAATTTGAGACGATAATTTTTCAGAAACATAAACCATAATTTGCCTTCCCAAGGAGTCATTCGTTTTCTCATTTCTTTGGCATATTGATTTAGTTTTTCTTTAGTTTCAATTTGTTTCATTGTGTTATTCTTCTTATCGTAGCGAGCGACCCACCCCGTCTTGCCCTTCTATGTTCCTTTAGGCAATCCACCCCGCCCACGCCTGGGCGGGAAAAAAGTTCGCATAACCCCACACCCCCGAAACCCAAAATATAATCACAGGAACTCTTTACCTTCCCTAATCCCTAACCTCTAACCCCTAATCCCTATTTATAATCACCGGAACATCTTACCATCATTCTTAATTCTGCATTCCTAATTCTTAATTAGATTCCGCATTGCGAATTACGCATTCCACATTATATCCCCTCTAATCCCTATTTTAACTACTATCTGCTCCCCCGTCAAGTGCGAAAAAACAAAATTTTGTGTTGTAAAACCACTTGACAAATCCGCCACCACATTATCTTGTGGTGTTAAATTGTGGACATTTGTCCTTTTTCCAAAGTTGTACACAAAGTTATCCACATTTTCATGGGGATATCCACCATATTTTTATTGATTATACAATTTTTTAATGGTTTTTTATCATTTTATTCATTGATTTCCCCAAGTTATCCACTTTCCGCCTTGATAACTTTTCCCCGTCTTTTCCCGCTTTGCTTAATCTACATATAGGTCAAGGGGAAAAAAATAGCTCCCGGCATTTTCTGCCAAGAGCCAATTTTTGTAAACTTCTCCGTTTTATTCCTCTGTAGCCGCTTCCGCAGGAGCGGTCACAGTCGGCGTACCCTCCGGCAATTCGCCGCCGTCATCAAACCCGCTGGAAACCCCACGGAAATACGCCCCGTCAGGAATGACCAGGGACGCACATTTCAAATTGCCCGTTACCTTTGCGGTGTTGGTCAGTTGCAGACGGCCTTTGCAAACTATGTTGCCAAATACCGTGCCAGCAATAACCGCATTCTGTGCGTAAATGGGCGCCTTAATAACCCCCGCTTCACCCACATGAAGCATATTGTCCACCGCCAATGTGCCCTCAATATAGCCGTCAATACGGGTACAGCCCTTAACGGAAATGTTGCCGTTAATAACTGTGTTCTTGCCAATCAAAACATCGTAGCCCCCCTTGCTGCCCAAGCCGTCATTGCTGTAGGCCTTTGGCGCATTATCAGCCACGGTCCTTACTTCCTTTGTGTCTTCATCTTTACTGCCGAATAACATTTTTCACCCTCCTAAAATTATATTTCCCTAAAAAGTTTTCTTTGGAATATGTCCATTTATTTTACCACAAACTGATAGGTTTTAGCAAGTTTATTTTAGAATACTTTTATCTTGTTTTAATTCTATGGTAATTTCCTGTTGCAAATTCTGCAAATATTTTCCTGCCACATCCAGCATCAGCATCTGTCCCGGATTCACTTTCGCCAGTTCCTGACTGTATAAAACCCTGCTTCCGTCCTTGATTTCCAGACAGGTGTTTTCCGCAGGTTGGGTGAACCACAAAAAGAACTTCACATCACTGCCCTCCGCCGGCAACCGCAAGACCTCCGGCACCGCATCCCGAATACCGTTCCCGGAAATTACTTTTATCTCTTTATATTCCCTGTCATCCTCACCGTTGAGGGCAAACTCTGCCGCCGCCCTGCCGGCAATCTCCGCTTCCTGTGCCATAAAGTCCACTGTTTCGTGAACATGTACCACATCGCCGGCGGCGAAAAATCCGGGCAACTGGGTTTCCCTGTCCTGGTCCACCACAGGCCCCCCTGCCACAGGTTGCAACGCCAAAGGCAAAGTGGCAAGCAAACTGTTTTCCGGAATCATCCCCACACTCAGCACCACCGTGTCACAGGTAATTTCAAATTCCGTGCCTTTAATGGGTTGCCTTTTGCCATCCAGTTTGGAAACAATGATTTTCTCCACCCTGCCATCACCCTGGATATCTGTAATGGTGTGGCTTATATATAAAGGAATATTATTTTCTTTCAGACATTTGTCAATATTCTTTTCTGAACCGCTGCAATAGGGGAAGGCCTCCAGCACTGCTTTCACTGTGCAACCTTCCTTGCTGAGTGCCTTGGCAGTTACCAAGCCAATATCACCGCTGCCAAGAATTACAATTTCTTTCCCCGGCAAAAAGCCAAAGCAGTTCACCAGGCGTTGTGCCACGCCGGCGGTAATGATACCTGCCAATCTGTCACCGGGAAGACGGATAGCACCCCGGCTCCGTTCCTGACAGCCCGTGGCGAAAACAACACTTTTCCCTGCAACCGTGCGTACTCCCCGTTCCGGGCTGACTGCTGTTATTTGCTTTTCCTTGGAAACTGCCAGCGCCGCCGTATCCAGCCAAATGGTAATCTCCGGCACATCTTTAATTTTCTCATAAGCCCGTTGGGCATAAGCCGGGCCCGTCAACGACTCCCCATACTGTTGTTCCCCGAACCCGTCGTGATGGCACTGCAGCAAAACACCGCCGGGAGCCAAACCCCTGTCAATTAAAAGTACACTTTTAGCCCCATGCTCATAGGCACTGTAAGCCGCCCCCATTCCTGCAGGGCCGCCTCCAATAACAATTACATCGTAAATCATATGCCGGCCCCCTTCGGATAATAGAGCGGACTTCTGCCCTTGCCCTTGAATACTTTTTCCACAGGAATACCCAATTCCCGTGCCAAAATCAAAGCCACCGTAGGGCCGCAAAAACTGCCCTGGCAACGCCCCATGCCGGCACGGCAACGCCGCTTAATGGCATCCACCGTAGTGGCACCAACCGGGGAATGAATGGCATCCACTATTTCCCCTTCCGTCACGGTTTCACAACGGCAGATAACCCTGCCGTAAAGTTTATTTTTCTTAATCAACGCTTCCCGTTCCTCATTAGTCATTCTGAGAAAAGGTTTGCGTCTTGGCAAAGCGGCACGAAAATCTTTTTTCTTGTTAAACTTTGCCTCTTGTACTAACTCTGTAACAATATATTCCGCAATAGCAGGAGCGCTTGTCAAGCCTGGTGATTGGATTCCTGCAGCATTGTAAAAACCGGATACGGGTGATTTGCCCAAAACAAAATCTCCCGTGCTGGACACCGCCCGAAGTCCGGCGAACTCTGTAAGCGTTCTCTCCAACGGCAAATCGGGAATAAGTTTTTGGGCAGATTTAATAATTTCTTCCATCCCTTCAACGGTTACTGCCCGGTCCTCTTTGTCCTCCTGGTCATTGGCATTAGGCCCAATGAACACATTGCCGTGTGTGGTTGTGCAAATCAGAATCCCTTTGGATTTTTTTGTAGGCGTGGGGAACACCACACCGTTCACCAACTGCTTGCTTCCCTCTTTATCAAACAAAATGTATTCACCCTTGCGAGGGGTGATACTGAAGGACTCATCCTCTGCCAACTTGGCAATCACATCGCTGTACACGCCGGCGGCATTAATCACATATTTGGTTTTAATTACGCCCTGATTGGTCTGCACCCCCACAATGGTTCCGTCTTCTTTGATAAAGCCAAGACATTCGGTTTGCCGCAAAACCTCCGCCCCGTTCTGCACCCCACATTCCGCAAAAGAAACACAGGCAGTGAAGGGCCAAATTACACCGGCACTGGGAGCCCACAAAGCCCCAAGTACATTTTGCAGATGAGGTTCTTTTTCGTGTACCTGCTCCGCAGTCAGAATTTCCAAACCCTGCACACCGTTGGCAATGCCCCGCTGTTGCAGTTCTTTGATGCTTGCCATTTCCTCTTCGGAAGTGGCCACCACCAAAGAGCCCAGCCAACGAATATCTAAATTCAGTTCTTCTTCCAACTCGTGAAAAAGAGCATTGCCCCGCACATTCATCCTGGCTTTGTAACTCCCCGTGGGAGCGTCAAAACCCGCATGAAGAATGGCGGAATTGGCAGCGGTAGTACCCATTGCCAAATCATGTTCCTTTTCAATCAGAACCGCATGTAATTCATATTTGGAAAGTTCACGCAATATGGCGGCGCCCACCAGCCCCCCGCCGATGACCACCACATCACATTCTTTGAAGTAATTCATTCTTGTCGTTTGTTAATACTGACTGACCCTCTCCTTGGGGAGAGGGAATCAAAGGGTGTGGGGAAACTCCGCTCATTACACATCTTCAACAGAAAGCGACAACCTAATCCAATGTTTCCCCACACTCCCCCTACGGGTACTCTCTCCCCAGGGAGAGAGTCACATTCGCTTTACGCTGACCTCTATAAACACAGGAACACGAGTAGCCCCCGCCCTTGCGGGGGCTGGCGCCTATAGGAACAAAGAAAGGCGACTGGGGGTGCGGATTACGCAGAAAACATTCCGCTTAAAGCGAACTAACCCTGCCTTGCTAGGGAGGGGCAGGGGTGAGTAGGATACCTATCACCACTGCTAAACACAACCAAGCAGAACTCTCTACTTTTCTACTCATCCACCGCAAGCGGTCCCCCTTCCCTATCAAGGGAAGGTTACTTCCGCACTCTGCTAACCTTCCTTGCTCTAATCACAGGGATTTTATACCATAACTTTAAGTTTTAAGTTTTTATCTTTTCATTAGCGTCAGCGTAATTGCTCACCCCACCACCGACCTTAAAAACTGTGTCGGTCCCCCGCCCCTTTAGGGGCGGACGAGGGTTCGCATAACCCCGCACACCTGAAACCAAATGCTATAATCACAGGAACATCTTACCATCATTCTTAATTCTGCATTCCTAATTCTTAATTAGATTCCGCATTGCGAATTACGCATTCCGCATTATAACCTAACCCCTAACACCTGACACCTGATCCCTACTCTTGCCAATAATCCAACTTGTCCTGAATGCCAACATTCTTTGCCAGGAACACGGGTTTCTTGCCGGCGTTGTATTGTGCCATAAAATCATCCAATGCTTTGCAGGCAATGCCGCCCAAAGCCAGAATAACCACAATATTGATAATTGCCATGAAGCCCATGTTCACATCGGAAATATCCCACAACAGACCCATCTTCATACCGCTGCCGGCGAAAATTACCAAACAAGCCAAAATACGATAAACAAACAAGAACTGCTTGCCGGGAATCTGACCAAGGATGTAGGCAATGGCATTATCCACATAATACAAATTGCCAATCAAAGTTGTAAAAGCAAACAAACTCATACAAATTACCAAAAGGATTTCTGCACCGCCGCCCAAGCTTGCCGCCAAAGCCGCCTGTACATAGGGGGCACCGGCCATTTCGGGAGTGGGTTGCACACCGCTCACCATACACATAAATGCAGTTGCGTTGCACAAGAGAATGGTGTCAATGAATACGGACAACATTTGTACCAAACCCTGTTTTGCAGGATGGGAAACATCCGCCGCCGCCGCTGCGTTAGGGGCAGAACCTACACCGGCTTCGTTGGAATACAGGCCACGCTTTACACCGAACATAATGCAGGAGCCGGCAAAACCGCCGAAGATGGCTTCAAAATTAAATGCTTCCGTAAAAATTCTTGCGATAACGCCGGGCAGATTGCCAATGTTCATAACCAATACAACCATTGCCACCAGTACATAAATGGCGCCCATAATGGGGACTAAAACAGCCGTAACTCTTACCAGACGGCGGCCGCCGCCAAAGAGTACCCAGCCAACCAGTACTGCCAAAACCGCACCGATTACATAAGGAGTGGTTTCAGGATTATAAAAACTAAACGGTGCAAAAGTGGATTGCAAATTGTAAGCACACAACATATTGAAACCTACTGCATAAGTGGAAATCAACGCCAAAGCAAAAATAATTGCCAAAACTTTGTTGTGCAAAGCGGCCTCAATATAGTAGGCCGGGCCGCCATAACTGTAGCCGGCGGTATCACGTTTTTTGTAAATTTGCGCCAGGGTGCTTTCTACGAAAGCGGTAGCGCCTCCCAAGAACGCCGTCAGGCACATCCAGAAAGTTGCACCGTAGCCGCCCAGGCAAATTGCGGATGCCACGCCCACGATATTGCCCGTACCTACACGGGAAGCGGTGGAAACCATCAATGCCTGGAAAGAGGAAACGCCCCCTTCAACATCCGGCTTTTCCATAACAGAGGCAAGCATTGCTTTGAAAGCCCTTACCTGCACAAACTTGGTGGTCAAGGTGAAATACAATCCTGCACCAATCAACAGGATAATCAGCAAACTGCCATACATAAGGTTACTGATATCACCAATCAAACTTGCAAATGCGTCCATTTTAATTCTCCTTTTTTAATTTATTTTGTGGCTAAACTCAATTAGCCGGGGGAACATATTTTTTGCCGCCGATAATGGTGCTGCCGTCCTTGTCAATCGTAATTCTGGGGTACAATGGATCGCCCTTTTCAACCTTAGTGCCGTCAGCCAAACCGCCCCAGACCGCATCAGCCAGCCGCAGTTCCTTGCCGCCCAAACCTAACTGCTGGAAAATTTTGGGCGCCGCATTGGGAATAAAGGGCTCCGCCATAATCGCCACCAACCGCAATGTCTCCGCCAAATTATACATAACGGTCTGCAACTCTTCTTTCTTGCCCTCGTCCTTCACCAAGGCCCAAGGTGCGGTTTCATCAATATATTTGTTCGCCTTGCCAATCAAGGCCCATACGGTTTTTACCGCTGTGGTCAGTTCCATCCTATCCATTTGAGCAGTGTAATCCGCCACAGTTTTTTCCGCCAGCTGAATCAAATCCTTGTCCACCGCCCCGTTCACTTTGGCGTTCTTCACTTCGCCACCGTGATATTTGATAATCATGGCTATAGTACGGTTCAACAAATTGCCTAAGTCATTCGCCAAATCCGCATTGATTCTCTGAATCAAAGCATCCCTGCTGAAATTGCCGTCATTGCCCAAATTAATTTCCCGCAACAGGAAGTAACGGATGGAATCAGCGCCGAACTCATCAATCAGTCCCAAGGGGTCAATCACATTGCCAACCGATTTGGACATCTTCGCCCCGTCCACCACCAGCCAGCCGTGCCCGTAAATTTTCTTCGGCATTTCCACGCCCATAGCGTGTAACATAATGGGCCAAATGATGGAATGGAAACGGACAATTTCCTTGCCCACCAAATGTAAATCTGCGGGCCAGAAGCGTTTGAAGAACTCATCATCCACCCCGTACCTGATGCCGGTCAGATAATTCAGCAAAGCATCAAACCACACATACACCACATGCTTTTTGTCAAAGGGTACGGGAATGCCCCAGTCAAAGGTGGTGCGGGTAATACACAAGTCCTCCAACCCCTGCTTGACAAAGTTAATCATTTCGTTCCGGCGGGATTCCGGTTGGATAAAGTCAGGGTTTTCCTCAATGAACTGCAACCACCAATCTTGATATTTGCTCATTTTGAAGAAATAAGATTCTTCCTGCATTTTTTCCACAGGACGGTGGCAATCGGGGCAACAGCCCTTTTCGTCCAGTTGCCGTTCCAGCCAGTAGGACTCACAGGGAACGCAGTACAAACCCTCGTAATTCTTTTTGTAAATATCCCCCTGGTCATAAATTTTTTGCAAAGCATCCTGAACCACTTTGTGATGCCGTGCCTCACTGGTGCGGATAAAATCGTCATTGCTGATATTCAGTTTTTGCCACAGCAGTTTGAAATTGGCAATAATAGCATCCACATACTCAATAGGTGTTACGCCTTTCTCTGCCGCCTTCCGTTGAATTTTCAAGCCATGCTCGTCACTGCCCGTGAGGAAAAATGTGTCATCCCCCTTCACCCTGTGATACCGTGCCAAAGCGTCCGCCACCGTGGTGCAGTATGCGTGACCGATATGCAACTTGTCCGAGGGATAATAAATTGGAGTTGTGATATAAAATTTTCCCATTTTCTTTCCTTTCTATTTTTCTCTATTGATTAACCCATTATATAGTTCCCGTTTGGGTACTTTGTATTTTTGTGCAATCTCCGCCAGCGCCTCTTTCTTCGGCACGCCGGCGTCTGTGAGTTCAACAACTTTTTGCAAAAGTTCGTCCAAAGTAAAATGTTCTTCCTTCTGCTCCGGCGGTGCAAGAATGATTACAAATTCACCCCTGATATTTTCTTCCGCCCGTAGATGTTCCAACGCTCCGCTTGTTTTTCCCCGCCAAAACTCTTCGTGAATTTTCGTCAGTTCCCGGGCCAAACAAATCTCCCTGTCGCCCCACACCTTTAACACATCACCGAGAACTTCTTTAATCCGATGGGGCGCTTCATAAAACACCATTGTTGCCGGCACATTCTGCCATTGTTCCAACTGCTCTTTTCTGTTCTTGGCGGACTTTGGCAAAAAGCCGCCAAAGAAAAACGGTTGGGTGGGCAGTCCGCTGGCAATGAGGGCAGTCAGTGCCGCATTAGCGCCGGGGATGGGTATTACCTGAATATCCTCTGCAATACACCGCTCCGCCAAATCCGCTCCCGGGTCGGCAATACCGGGCAAGCCCGCATCGCTCACCAGTGCCACCTGCTTGCCTGATTGTAATTCTGCCATCAGCAAATCACCCTGAGCATCTTTGGTATGCTCATCATAGCGAACTAATTTTTTTTTCAAATCAAAATGATTAAGGAGTTCCACGGTATGACGGGTGTCCTCCGCCGCCACCAAATCCGCATCTTTGAGGACTTGCAGCCCACGTGGGCTCATATCCCCCAAGTTGCCAATGGGAGTCCCCACCAAATACAACACTCCTTTAGTATTTTCAGACATAGATAATGTATTATAACATAAAAAAGCGGACTTTGCCGCTTTTTTTGTAAAAAAACACTATTACTATTTTTATCTGCCCTTTTTTTAATTTTTACGTCCCGCTTTTAACAATGAGTAATTAGTAATGAGTAATCAATAATTATGGACAATTTTCGCTCTGCGAAAATTACCGATTACAATCAAAGGAACTTTTTACCATCATTCTTAATTCCAAATTATAATTACGCATTATTTCCCTTAAATCCTGCACCCTAATCCCTTTATCCTGATATAATTACAGGAACATAAATAGCCCCCGCCTTTGCGGGGGCTGGCGCCCAAAGGAACACAGAAAGGCGACTGGGGGTGCGGATTACGCAGAAAACTTGTTTGTTAAAAGCGAACTCTCGTCCGCCCATAAAGGGGCGGGGGACCGCCTACGGGAGCGTGTTGGCGGTGGTGGGGTGAGCAATTAGGTTGATACTTTCAATTAGAAATGTGAATTGTAAAATGTGAAATGAAGGTAAAATGTTTCTGTGATTATATAACAAATTACAGGAACACAAGTAGCCCCCGCCTTTGCGGGGGCTGGCGCCCAAAGGAACACAGAAAGGCGACTGGGGGTGCGGATTACGCAGAAAACTTGTCACTGCCCACTAACATTGTGCAAAGCGATGCTTTGCCCGGGTGCGGAACCTTGCCTACGGCAAGAACCCGTCCCCCTACAAACTCTGCTAACTTTCCCAATTTCAATCACAGGAACATCTTACCATATTTGGTCTTTGCTCTTTGTTCTTTGACATTTATTTAATAATTCCGCATTTCGCATTATATTCTTCCCCTAAATCCTGATTCCTTTTTCCTTTATCCTAATATAACCCCCAACCCTCGGCCCAAAATACTATTGACATAAACTATAATTTATGTTAGGATATTTCCTGAAATCCCTACTTCCCTACTTTTGGGGGTGATAAAATGGAAACCGTAGCAATTACTAACGATGCCAAAGTTATGGCAAAAGGGCAGGTAACTATTCCTAAAAACATAAGGAAAATATTGGGTGTACAAGAAGGCAACCGGGTAACCTTTGTTGTGGAAGGCAACACCGTCCGCATTGTTAATTCTTTTGTTTATGCTTTAGAGCAACTACAAAAAGAAATGAAGGAATATCATGGAAAATTTAGCGAAGAAGAAATTATGAGTTGGGTCAAAGAAATGCGTGGTCAATACGAAAAATGAGAATTCTATTGGACACTAATATTTTTATCTCCGCTGCTCTTAATCCATCAGGTATTCCCTGCCAAGCAATCATACATGCCAATAATAATGGTAACATTGGATTTATCAGTCAACATAGCATTAACGAATTAGACCAAAAAATGAAAACCAAATTTCCTTCTAAAGCCAATGCTTGGAATGCTTTTTTTAATAATTTATTCAAAATTTTGGCAGTTCTGCCGACACCCAAACGGGCAATATCTTTAGAACAAAAAATCCGGGATATAAATGACCGACCAATATTGCGTGCCGCCATTGCCGGTAAAATAGATATAATCGTAACAGGGGACAAAGATTTTTGGGAAGCGGCAATAGATTATCCTATGATTATGTCGCCTGCAGAATTTTTGGATTATGATACATCCCCTGACAACACACCTAAAGCAAGTGAACCAAAAACAAAATACGGAAAATCAAAGAAATAACCTATACAAAAAGCCCTGCAAAATTTGCGGGGCTTTTTAACGCAATAATACTTTTCAAGAAAAGTTATGCCATCTCTCACGAAGCGGATTTTTAACGTTAATTTTTAACTTTTAACGTTAAAAATCGGTGTATTTGATAAAGTCCGTATAATGGCGTTACTTCAAAAAAATCCCCTGACTAAGCAGGGGACGAAAAGGCGATAAAAAATGCCAGTGGACTATGATAAAATATCAAGAATGCTATATCATCATAGCCCAAAAACAGATAAGGAGTTATCGCCATTTTACCTAAAATCTTTCACTTATCTATATCTATATGACTCTCCATGTCCACAATAAAATCTAATCCATATACCTACTTGCACGCTGCTATGTTTTTCATCTATCAAAATAATATTATGCCTTTTTAAAATATTCATAAATGCGGCCATTATTTGCACTTTTCTTATTCTTATCTTATTACGATTTTTTTTAACAAAGTAAGGGAAAGAAAATATTATGCGATCAACCTTATAATCTATAACTTCAAACTGCACACTAAATGAATCATCAGAATATCTTTGCCAGTAAGGAATTGAACATTTTTCTACTTTAACAATACGTCCACCATTAAACCTTAAGATCATATCTAAACTTTACTTTTATTTTTCTTTAATTTTTGATACTTTTCTACCATTTTAACAAAAACTGGATTGTAATTATTTTTTAGTTTTTCATATGGTATAACTTTTAGCTCTTCTATTTTATTTTTTACATTTTTGTAGAGTCCTATTCTGCACAAACAACTATTACCACCATTATTCTGCATCCCATTTTCAAACATAGCTATATTACTACATCCGCCTTGACAATATTTATAAATTTCACAATTCTTACATTTTTCCCGCCTTTGTATGGAATCCAAAAGCATATTCTTAAATCCTTCAGATTGGAATGCCTCCTCTATTTTTGTGAAATTCTTTATATTCCCAAATCTATATTTCTCAAAATAGAAGCGAGAACAATTTGCAACAGTGCCATCTGCTCTAACACCTAGCCACTTCCCCAAACATGATTGATAACAACAAATATGTGTTTCCTTAAACAAAAAATACGTTACCAAATCTACAAAATTACCTACTCTTACAGAACATAACACATCCTTTAACCAATAATCAAAAAACAATGTCATTTCCTTGATATACACATCACTAGATATGGCCAAATCTTTTGAAATCATATCATGCGTTGTATCGATATACAAATTCATTTTATAGTTGATTTTGTTCTCTTTAAAAAATTCATAAGAATTAATTAAATCAAAAATATTTTTTTGAGACAAAACCATGACATTACCTATTTTTTCTGGTTTGAAGTTGCCAAATTCAATAAGTTTTTTTCTGTTTTTCAAAATTAGAGCACTATTTCCTCTTGTATGCTCATTTAAAGTGCCATCAAACGAAGAACTAATACTGAATTGATTTTCCTTAAAAAATTGTATATATTCATCGTCCAATAAGGTCAGATTTGTTTGAATTAAGTTTTTAATAACTGTATTATCAGCATATTTCTTCTGTAAATCAACAACCGATCTATAGAACTCTATACCTCTGAGTAATGGTTCCCCACCATGCCATATAAATTTAGTTCTTTTGTAATTTGGAACCGTAATTTTCATTAGTTGTTCCAAAGTATCAAAATTCATTTGAACAATATTGCTAACATGTGGTACATGATAGCAATAAACACAATGCATATTACATTCTTCAGTTGGAACAACTAAAATAGAAATACTTTTTTTCATTGTTTATACATTATCCTTCAATCGTTAGTAAGTATCTAAATGGTCGTTTTCATCATAACAAAATCCATCCGCATCTTCATCTGTATGACCATCCTCATAATCATCATCATCATAATTACTCAACTTGTAAAAAGGCATACTTCCTTGCAAACAATATGTTTCATACAATTTTTCAATATCCATTTTTTCCTCCTTGTAAAAATATGAAAACTATTCAAAACAATCTAAAAAATCATCCAATAAAAAATATAACCTTTCTCCCTCAATATCTGTCGTAGTATGGTGAAATCCCCACTTTCTTGTTATTTTTCCAACTAAAACAGAATTTACTTTAAGCACTTGAGCAATTTCTTCTTGAGTATAGTTGCGATATCTATACATTTGATAAATATCCCAAACTAACTTTGCCTGTTCTTCCGACAACACATTGTGTACCTCCTTATATAATTTTTTATTTCATTTTATCACTTTGTTTCCTATATTGCAAGTATTTTTTATGGAAATATTCCAAGAGTTTATCATATTAAAAGCGATATAATTTATTAAAAGGAGGATCAATTATGTTCAAAGAAGATTTTATAGCACGCCTTGCATTTTTAAGAACGAAAAAAGGTGTTTCTGCCCGTGATATGAGTTTATCAATAGGTCAAAACGCAGGATATGTTCATAACATTGAAACTGGTAAGGCACTACCTTCCATGTCTGCTTTTTTCTTTATCTGTGACTATCTTGGCATTACCCCATCAGAATTTTTTAACACATCCGCCCAAAAGCCGGAACGCCTGCGAAAAGCCATATCCCAATTAGAAAACTTGGACAGCGTAACCTTTGACGATATAACAGCAGTAATCAACCACTTAGCAACCAAAAATTAAAACGCTTACGGAATTTGAATCGTAAGCGTTTTTTTATTTCCACTCTTCATTTTCATTTCAAAAAAATTCTCTCACTCAAAACTGAAAAAATCGTGAAACAATCTTTTTTCGGTGTCAACTTTTTCTTGGAAAATGTTCACACCGAAACTTTTTAATTTTCTAATTTTGAACCAAATAAAAGTCCTCTTCACACCAAAAGCATTTTATAAAAAATCCTGTGACTATTTCTAATCACAGGAACATCTTACCACAACTTTAAGCTTTAAGTTTTTATCTTTTCATTAGCGTCAGCGTAATTGCTCACCCCACCACCGACCTAAAAAACTGTGTCGGTCCCCCGCCCCTTTATGGGCGGACGAGAGTTCGCATAACCCCGCACACCCGAGACCCAAAATATAATCACAGGAACTCTTTACCATCCCTAATCCCTAACCTCTAACTCCTAATCCCTATTTATAATCACCGGAACATCTTACCATAGTTTTAAGCTTTAAGCTTTTATCTTTTCATTAGTCAGTGCTTCCACCTTATCCAATTTCTCCCACGGGAACTCCACATCTTTTCTGCCGAAATGACCGTAAGCGGCAGTTTTCTTATATATCGGGCGGAGCAAATCCAGTTCCTGAATAATTCCGCTGGGGCTCAACTTGAAATTCTTTTTCACCAGTTCCACAATCTTATCTTCCGCAATCTTCCCGGTACCGAAGGTGTCCACCAAAATGCTCACCGGCTGAGCCACGCCGATGGCATACGCCAGCTGAATTTCACATTTGTCTGCCAACCCTGCCGCCACCACATTCTTCGCCACATGCCGTGCCGCATAGGCCGCCGAACGGTCAACCTTGCTGGGATCCTTGCCGCTGAATGCCCCGCCCCCATGCCGTGCCATGCCGCCATAGGTATCTACAATAATTTTTCTGCCGGTTAAGCCGCAGTCCCCTGCCGGCCCGCCAATAACAAATCTCCCCGTAGGATTGATGTAATATTTGGTTTTGTTATCCAACATTTCCGGGGGAATAATTTTTTTCACCACCTCACGAATAATGTCTTCTGTAATCTGCTCGTGAGTAATCTCCGGGGCGTGTTGGCTGGAAACTACCACCGTTTCCACTCTCACAGGTTTGTCGTCTTCATATTCCACTGTTACCTGTGTCTTGCCGTCCGGCCGCAAATAAGGCAGGATGCCGGTTTTCCGCACTTTGGTTAATTGCAATGCCAACTGGTCTGCCAAGTAAATGGGCATGGGCATATAGGTATCTGTTTCATTGGTGGCATAGCCGAACATCATGCCTTGGTCGCCGGCACCCAGTTCCTGTGCCGCACCGCCCTTGGTTTCCAAAGAATTGTCCACGCCCAGAGCAATGTCACCGCTCTGCTCATCCACAGAAATCAGCACACCGCAACTGTTGCCGTCAAAACCGTATTTTGCCCGGTCATAGCCAATCTCCACCACGGTCTGACGGGCAATTTTTGCTATGTCCACATATGCCTTGGTGGTAATCTCGCCTGCCACATGGATTTGACCTGTGGTTACCAAGGTTTCGCAAGCCACACGGCTTTTCGGGTCTTCCGCCAACAGGGCATCCAACACTGCATCGCTGATTTGGTCCGCAATTTTGTCGGGATGCCCCTCTGTTACAGATTCACTGGTAAAATATTTTTTCATTTTAGTATTCTCCTTTCAAATATACTTCCTGCTCTTTGGTCAGTTTGTCAATTTTGTAGCCCCCTGCTGCCAGTTTGAAGAAGGCAATTTCCTTGTCCAGTTCTTCCGGCAACAGATACAGTTTATTTTCCATTTCACTGCCATGTTCCTTGATATATTTCATCGCCATAAACTGCATGGCAAAACTCAAGTCCATAATTTCAATGGGATGTCCGTCCGCACAGGCCAAGTTCACCAGCCGCCCCTGCCCCAAAAGGTTCAGTTTATGCCCGTTGGCAAGGGTGTAAGTGGTAATATTTTTGCGTACTTCATAGGGCTTTTTCACACTCAGTTTTTCCAGTTCGGGAATATTTATCTCCACATCAAAATGCCCCGTGTTGCACAGCACCGCTCCGTCCTTCATATTCGCCATGTGTTTGGCACGGATTACATCTTTGCATCCTGTTACCGTAATAAAAATATCCCCAATATGAGCCGCCTTGTCCATGGGCATTACTTGGAAACCGTCACACACCGCCTCAATGGCCTTTACCGGGTCAATTTCCGTAACCACCACTTTTGCCCCCATGCCTCTGGCCCGCATACAAATTCCTTTACCGCACCAACCGTAACCGGCCACAACTAATGTCTTGCCCGCAATGATTAAATTGGTAGTACGGATAATTCCGTCCAAACTGCTCTGTCCCGTGCCGTAACGGTTGTCAAAAAGATATTTGCAGGTGGAATCATTAACCGAAATCATGGGGAAACGCAATTTGCCCGCCTCCGCCAAAGCGTGAAGCCGGTGTACGCCAGTGGTTGTCTCCTCACTGCCGCCCCAAATTTCCACTGCCTGTTTTGACCTTTTGCCGTGAAGCAAATTCACCAAATCGCCCCCGTCATCCACAATCAAACTGGGGTGGCTGTCCAAAGCCAAACACAAATATTTTTCGTATTCCTTCATATTGCA
Source organism: Acidaminococcaceae bacterium (assembly GCA_045598345.1). Classification (GTDB taxonomy): domain Bacteria; phylum Bacillota; class Negativicutes; order Acidaminococcales; family Acidaminococcaceae; genus Phascolarctobacterium_B. The sequence continues at coordinate 18,266 of JAZLLX010000058.1, forward strand.
GCCGTGCTTGGCAAAAACGGGAATGTCATGCTTCGCCAAAGCCGCCGCCACATCGTCCTGAGTGGACAGGGGGTTGCACCCGGTCGCCACCACATTGGCACCGCATTGTTTCAGTAACATGACAAAAACTGCGGTTTTTGCCTCCATGTGAATGGATGTCACAATGTTAATGTCTTTGAAAATCTTGGTTTTGCCAAACCTTTCGCCCAAATACTTCATCAAGGGCATATATTCCTTTGCCCAGTTGATTTTTTGCTCCCCCAGCGGAGCCAGTTTGATGTCTTTGATAATGCTTTCCATCTTTCCTCCTCTGCAAAAATTAAAAGCGGCGTTCCAATGAGAACGCCGCTGAAAAATCTTTTTAAGCATTCTCATCTTCCGAATACTCGTTGGAATTAGCACCGTTTACAAATGGTCAATCTGTAATGGTTGCTGCGGCTTCACAGGGCCAGTCCCTCTGCCGCTCTTGATGAGTAATATTTAGTTATGCAACATTTTACACCATCCTTGCTAACTTGTCAATAGAATAATTAGCAAATTTAGGTATCAGGTGTTAGGTTTCAGGGCAAAGGATTTAGGAATCAGGATTCAGGGAAGTCCACACTATGCTGAACTGACCCTCTCCCCGGGGAGAGGGATTAAGGGTGTGGGGAAAACTCCGCACATTTCACATCTTCAACAGAAAGTATCATCCTAATTGCTCACCCCACCACCGCCAACACGCTCCCGTAGGCGGTCCCCCGCCCCTTTATGGGCGGACGAAGGTTCGCATAACCCCGCCATCCCGAAACCAAAAATATAATCACAGGAACATCTTACCACAATTACGCATTACGAATTGCGAATTTCGCATTATTCTTCGCCCTTGACCCTTTGCCCTTATCCCTGAAACCTGACCCCTAACACCTGAAACCTAAGATATAATCACAGGAACATTTTACCATAATTACGCATTGCGAATTTCGCATTACACATTATTTTCCCTAAATCCTACATCCTAATTCCTTTATCCTTTATCCTCTAACCTAACACCTAAAAAAAAGAGGCAAATGTTTCACGTGAAACATTTGCCCCTTTTCGTACTTAATTAGAACGCATAAGAAAGCGTTACACCCAAATTAGACGCTTGTTTCGCGGTCTGGTCAATCCCCGAAACAGCGTGCTGATGATCATACAATTGCGTAGCCGCATAGATTGTCATACCAAACTTCGGTGTAAAAGCATACTTAAATTTCAAAAATGCCCCACTGAAGAAATCTTTGGTTGTATCAGTACGCCAATAATTTTCCACAGAGATTTCCATACCTAATTTCCTGCCCAATTCTTTATACCAAGCCACATTAAATTGGAAAGTGCCGTCATCGTCACCGCCTTTATTGACAATATTATAATAATTAAACTCTGCATAAGGTGTTCCCCAACTGAAATTTTTGCCGAATTTCCCTTCAAAATAAATGCCCTTCTCAATTTTTTCGTTCAAATTCAAATCTGTCTGCCAATAGTCGCCGCCAAGATGAAAATAGGTCTTCCCATCGTCAATAAATTTATAATATGCCCCCAGACACCATTCGTCAACCTGACTATGTCCCATATCACTGTAAGTCCATGCGCGGTTGAGCAACCCATAAGCCACCCATTTGTCAGTCAAACCATAATTGATTGTGTTTGTGCTGTTATGGGCACGGGGCTTGCCTGCCAAAGCCGTTGTTTCGCTGTTTTTAAACTTTTGATGGTAATAACGGTAATCCATCTCCAACGATACCTGACCCTTGTCAGGGGAATAGAATGGGTGAATAACAGAATAACTATTGGCAAAAGCCGATGCTCCCATTAACATTGTAGCAACACAAACTGCGAACATAAGAGTTTTTTTCATAATTTTGCCTCCTAATTTCATTTTATGTTTTTCAACTAAAATCGCTCACCATATTAATGGCAAGCATAAAAACAACTGATATTAATCTATTATATTTCCTTTTGAATATATTGTCAATATTATTTCTTTCCCGCTTAACCTTCTCCTTTGGGAGAAGGTGCCCGAAGGGCGGATGAGATGGTATTTAATCTCTGGAACATCTTACAATAACTTTAAGCTTTAAGTTTTTATCTTTTCATTAGCGTCAGCGTAATCGCTCACCCCGCCGGTCCACGTTCTAGTATCGGTCTTCCCCTCCCAAAAGGAAGGGGTAATTTCATCCCCTAAATCCTGCATCCCAATTCCTTTATCTGATTAATTACAGGAACATGAGTAGCCCCCGCCCTTGCGGGGGCTGGCGCCGATTAGTTTATTCGGTGGGCGACTGGGGGTGCGGATTACGCAGAAAACTTGTCATTACTAATCGTCCCTTCCTCCTACATAAATTTAGAACTATGCTAATATGTTCCTATGAATAGAAGTAATTAAAGTCCGCTTAATGCGAACTTCTTGGCCTCTTTGTAAAGGGGCTGGCAGGGAAAGGAACACCGGCGGCTGACTGGGGATTTTTTTACGATTAGAAATTAGTAATTTGTAATTACCAATTATATTCAAATCCTCCGTCTTGCCTTTCTGTGTTCCTATAGACAATCCACCCCCTTTCAAAAGGGGGCAAGGGTTAACTTTATTCTGACTTTCCTAAATCTAATCACAGGAACATTTTACCATAACTTTAAGCTTTAAGTTTTTATCTTTTCATTAGCGTCAGCGTAATTGCTCACCCCACCGGTCCACGTTCCAGTATCGGCCCTCCCCTCCCAAAAGGAAGGGGTAATTTAATCCCCTGAATCCTGCCACCTAATCCTTTTATCCTGATATAATTACAGGAACATGAGTAGCCCCCGCTCTTGCGGGGGCTGGCGCCGATTAGTTTATTCGGTGGGCGACTGGGGGTGCGGATTACGCAGAAAACTTATCATTACTAATCGTCCCTTCCGCCAACAAAAATTTAGAACTATGCTAATATGTTCCTATGTTTAGAAGTAATAAAAATCCGCATTATGCGAACATTTTCCCTCTTCTTGAAGAGGGTGGCGGCAAATTATAATATGAAGTGCAACACCTAAAAAAAAGTGGATTGCACAACGATTCTCGTGTAAAATAAAAACAACAAACAAAATCTTACAAGGAGAATCGCTATGCAATCCTACACACATTTTACACAAGAAGAAAGATTTTATCTACAACTTTTTTTAAATTCTGGTTCAAGCATAAGATCTATTGCCAAGTTTTTTGGACGAAGCCCTTCAACCATCAGCAGGGAAATCAAACGGAACTGCTCCAAAAATCCAAAAGAATCACCTGGTAACAAATACAATTATCATTTCTGGGCATCCCAAATAAAGACCATCATCCGAAATAGAAA
>JAZLLX010000059.1:0-8408 GCA_045598345.1 Acidaminococcaceae bacterium
ATAGGTATCTCCTTGTACACCAAAAATTCCAACGGTTTCGCTACAAAATATGATCGATAAGTTTTTGGCTGGACCGCAATGCGTTCATCCAATGCAAAAAAATTTGACATAACACCACTTCTTACTAACCGTCGACAATAACATTATACAAAAAATATAACCAGTTTTCAACAAAAAATGTTTGTAAGTCAAATTTCCATACTTCCATTTTAGTGCAATTTGGTATGTTTTTCGGTCAGCTGTTTTGCTGTACTATGGAATTTCACTTTGCAAGTAAGGTACGATAAACTCACGGGACTTTGAAAACGGATTGCAAAAGATGTTGAAACCTGCAAAAAATAAAAAACAGGGAAAGGAATGAAAAGTTAAAAACCTAAATCTTAAAACGATGGTAATATGTTCCTTTGATTAAAAATAAAAAAGTCGGCTGAAAGCGAACTGACCCTCTCCTTGGGGAGAGGGATTAAGGGTGTGGGGAAAGTACGATAAGAAATTTAAAGTTAGAAATTAGAAGTTAGAAATGATGGTGATATGTTCCTGTGATTAAAATAAAAAAAGCCCGCTTAATGATGACTCTTGTGCCCCCTTAGAGGGGGCTGTCAGTTGCGTAGCAACTGACTGAGGGTGGCAATTAAAGCGTTACTTTGGCTATGCAACCGATAGAAATTAAAAATTATAAGTTAAAAAGGTAAAATTATTGTAGAATGTTCCTGTGATTATATAACAAGTTACAGGAACATAAAATAGCCCCCGCCCTTGCGGGGGCTGGCGCCTATAGGAACACAGAAAGGCGACTGGGGGTGCGGATTACGCAGAAAACTTTGTCACTGCTTGCCAACATTGTGCAAAGCGATGCTTTGCCCGGGTGCGGAACCTTGCCTACGGCAAGAACCCGTCCCCCTACAAACTATGCCAACCTTCCTGCTATAATCACCGGAACATTTTACCATAACTTTAAGTTTTAAGTTTTTATCTTTTCATTAGCGTCAGCGTAATTGCTCACCCCACCACCGACCTTAAAAACTGTGTCGGTCCCCCGCCCCTTTATGGGCGGACGAGGGTTCGCATAACCCCGCACACCTGAAACCCAAAATATAATCACCGGAACATCCTACCGTATTTGGTCTTTGCTCTTTGGTTATTTGGTCTTTATTCTTATCGTACTTTTCCCCACACCCCTGCCCCTCTCCCCGGGGAGAGGGTTACTTCCGCACTATGCTGACTATCCTGCTATAATCAACGGAACATCCTACCATATTTGTTCTTTGCTCTTTGTTCTTTGACATTTATTCAAAAAAATAATCCCGACCGTGTCGGGACTACTTCTTATTCCTCTTCTTGTGCTACCACTTGTTTGCCCTTATACGCTCCGCAGCTGGGGCATACACGATGGGGCATTTTCAACTCATGACATTGGGGGCATTCTACCAAATTGGGGGCCTCCAATTTCCAATTAGCACGACGGGAATCGCGACGGCTTTTGGATAATTTTACTTGTTGTACTGCCATTTTCACACCTCCTCAGTGCTAATTCCAAAACTGGCAAAATTACCAGGCAAATTTCAAGCATTACAATTATATATATGTAAGAATAGTTTGTCAAGATATTTTTGAATATGTTATAATAGCACCTATGAAAAATGTTGTGGGCGTAGTGGCCGAGTTTAATCCTTTCACTAACGGTCATGCCTATTTTATCCAAAAAATAAAAAATCATCTTGATGCTTCCCTTATTGCGGTTATGAGCGGCTCCTTTGTCCAACGCGGTGAGCCCGCTTTTGCCAACAAGTTTCTGAGGGCTCAAACTGCAGTTCTTGGGGGTGCGGACTTGGTATTGGAATTGCCCACCGCCTGGACACTTCGCAGTGCCGAACACTTTGCCCGTGGCGGCGTAAGCATTTTACGGGCAACGGGAATTGTTGAATCCCTTGCCTGCGGTGCGGAGCATGTGGATTTTGATTTTGCGTCCTGCGTAAAAAAAATTAACTCTTCGCAGGAAGAAATCAAAGCCAACATCGCCAAAGGATTGTCCTATCCCCAGTCGCTCAAAGCCGTTGTGCCTGAGTTACCCACGGAACCCAATGATATTTTGGCATTGGAATATACCAAGGCCACACGGGGTTTGGCCATGCTCTATGTTCAACGTATGGGCGGAAATTATAATGATGATTCTTCACAGGGTGCTTTCCCCAGCGCCAGTGCCGTGAGAAAGGCCTGGCCTAAGGTTATTCAGTCAGTACCTGAATCCACTTTGGAAATTTTGTTGGGAAAAGCAGGTTATGATATCAATTATTTTTGGCGGTTGGTGCAATATCGTCTGCGGATGATGAGCCCTGCAGAGATTGCCCAATCCACCACCGCCAACGAAGGACTGGAAAACTTTTTGAAACGGGCGCAAAACTCCCTCACTTGGGAAGATGCTTTAAGCGCCTGCTCTTCCAAGCGTTACCCCACCAGCCGCATCCGCCGGCTTTTTTGCCAGTTGGCGCTTTGCCAGGAACGGGGCATGTGGGAGTTTGACAGGCCGGAATATTTGAGGGTGCTGGCATTTAATGACAGAGGACGGGAATTGCTTAAAGAGATGAAAACAGCCGCCACTTTGCCAATTATCACCAAAGCCCAAACACTCTACTCCGCCGATGTGGCGGCAACCGATTTACTCGCCGCCCTGCAAAACCAGCCGGTCGGCTTAGATTTCACCACCTCGCCGGTGTATGTGAGAAGATAAAAGTTAAAAACTTAAAGCTTAAAACTATGGTGATATGTTCCTTTAATTAAAATAAAAAAGTCCGCTGGATGCGAACTCTTGTGCCCCCTTAGAGGGGGCTGGCAGTTGCGTAGCAACTGACTGAGGGTGGCGATTAAAACGGTACTTTCGCTATGCAGTCGCCACCCCACCACCCAAAAAGCAATTCTGCTTTTTGGATACCCCCGCCCCTCCATGGGCGGACGAGGGTTCGCATAACCCCACACACCCGAAACCCAAAATATAATCACCGGAACATTTTACCGAAACTTATAACTTTTAACTTACAACTTATAACTACAATAGCCCCCGCCCTTGCGGGGTGGCGCCCATAGGAACACAGAAAGGCGACTGGGGGTGCGGATTACACAGAAAACTTGTCCGCATAATGCTGACTAACCCTCTCCCTGGGGAGAGGGACTAAGGGTGTGGGGAAACTCCGCACATTTCACATTTTCAACTGAAAGCGACAACCTAATCCTATGTTTCCCCACACTCCCCCTACGGGTACTCTCTCCCCAGGGAGAGAGTCACATTCGCATAACCCCCAACTTCCCTGCTCTAATCCCTGGAACATATTACCATAACTTTAAGTTTTAAGCTTTTATCTTTTCATTAGCGACAGCGTAATTGCTCACCCCACCACCGCCAACACGCTCCCGCAGGCGGTCCCCCGCCCCTTTATGGGCGGACGAGGGTTCGCATAACCCCGCACACCCGAAACCCAAAATATAATCACCGAAACATCTTACCTTCATTTCACAATTCACAATTCACATTTCTAATTGCTATCGTACTTTCCCCACACCCTTTAATTCCCTCTCCCCAGGGAGAGGGTAACTTCCGCACTCTGCCAACTTCCCTGCTCTAATCACCGGAACATCCTACCATAATTACTCATTACTAATTACTCATTACTAATTGACAAAAAAATCCCCGCCCAACGGGCGGGATTTTTTTATTCCTCAACGTTTCTTTCCCCACTATCTATCTTGTTCAGTTCGTTGTCAATATACTTCCTGCTCTCCATCAAACTGGCGATGTTTTTTTGCAGCACATCGGTCACACCCTCGGACGCTTCCTGCAAAGTACTTGCCATCCCCTTCATAATATCGTCCAAATATCTCAACGCATCCCCACAAATCTGTGCCGCATAGGCATCCGCATTTTCCCTTGTTTCCCTGGCTGCGGCTTCGGACCTGTCATGCAGTTCCCTCGCCACTTCTTCTGCGGATTTCACAATCTCACTGTTCAGCAGCATATTGTTTTTTTCTTCTTCTGCGGCTTCCACAATCTTCCGTGCCTGTTCATTGGCATTCTGCAAAATTTCATCCGCCTCTCTTTTGGCATTGTTCACAATGGTTTCGCTCTTTGCCAAAATCTGCCCTGCCCGCTCCACTTCCTGAGGGATGGCGCGTTTTAACTGGTCAAGCACATCCAACAATTCATCTTCGGGAACAGTAATCTTGCCCCTGCTGAAAATGCCGGACGAACCGTTGTCCACAATCCTGAGTATTTTGTCAAACAACCCCATAATTTCTGTTGTTTTGTTATCCATTTTTTACCTCCCCAAATTTTTTTCTAATCATTTTGGCTACGCAAGGCGGCACCAAATCTTCCACCTTCCCCCCGAACACCGCCAGTTCCCTTACACCGCTGGAAGAAACATAACTGTACTGGGGGTTGGTCATAATAAAAACCGTTTCCAGGTCCTTGTCAATGCTTTTCAAAAGCAATGCCCTCTGAAATTCATATTCAAAATCGCTGAACGCCCTCAGTCCACGGACCACAAAATTGATTTTTTCCTGTTTGCAAAACTCGTTCAGCAGCCCCGCATAACTCATAATCCGCACATTGGGCATATCTTTTGTGGCATCCTTCAGCATACTTACCCTGTCCCTGACGCTGAACATGGCGGCTTTTTTAGTCGGGTTGTAAAATACGCAAACCACCAGTTCATCAAACATCAAACTGGCCCTTCTGAAAATATCCAAATGTCCATTAGTGACCGGGTCAAAGGAACCGGAACAAACTGCAACTCTTTTCATAGTGTAATATTATATTCCTTTCTGCAAATAAAATCAATAACAGTTGAACCATATTTTTCTTCCCGCTGCAGTTCAAACCCTTCCGGCAATGCGGGCATTTCCTCATCCGCCGCCCGTTCCACCACAATCCGGCAATTCGCAGAAACAATTGGGTGTTCCGCCAACTTTGCCAAAAATTTTGCAAGCAGTCCTTTGTGATAGGGCGGGTCAAGAAAAATAAAATCAAACACTTCCCCCTGCCGTTCCAGGCGGGCAATCTGGCCGGCGGCATCCCCTTCCAAAAGCCGGCAGTCGTCCTCCGCATGGCATTTTTCCACATTCCGTTGGACCAACTTCAATGCCTCCCTGCTCTTGTCCACAAAAATTACAGAAGCCGCCCCCCTGCTCCAGCACTCCAAACCTAAATTACCCGTGCCGGCGAAGGCGTCCAAAACCCTGGCATCCACAATACTGCTGCCAAGAATGTTGAACACGCTTTCCTTCACTCTATCCGCCGTGGGACGCACGTCATAATTTTTCGGTGTAAAAAGGTTTGTGCCCCTGGCACGCCCTGTAATAATCCTCATAATGCAAATATTATAGCATAAACCGCCACAAATATGCTATAATATTATGCAACTAAAACTCTTTATGATTGTAATCGGTATCATTACTAATTATTCATTATTCATTAAAAACATGGAATGTTTTTTATGTCCCCACCGTTGTGGGGCAGATAGGGAAAACGGAATATTCGGCTCCTGCGACATGGGTGTCTTGCCCGTAGTGGCAAGAGCCCACCTGCACCAATGGGAAGAGCCCGTCATTAGCGGAACAAGAGGCAGTGGCACAGTTTTCTTCAGCGGGTGCAATCTTCATTGTGTCTATTGCCAAAACTATGACATCAGCCATAAAAATTTTGGCAAGGAGATTAGTGTTGAACGCCTGCGGGAAATCTATTTGGAACTGATTGGGCAAGGCGCCCACAATATCAATTTGGTAACCCCAACCCACTTTACAGACAGCATTTTGAAATCCCTGTCCGAGCCATTGGGCGTGCCTGTGGTATGGAACACCAGCGGTTTTGAAGTGCCAAGTACCTTAAAAAAATTGCAAGGTAAAGTGCAAATATATTTGCCTGACTTAAAATATAGTGATGACCTGGCAGCCATAAAATACAGCAACGCCTATGACTATTTTCGCATCACCACAACTGCCATTAAAGAAATGTACAGGCAGGTGGGTGATTATGAAATCAATGCGGACGGCTTGATGACCAAAGGCGTTATTATCCGTCATTTGCTTTTACCGGGACGTTTGGAAGACACCAAAAAAATCATTGATTGGGTTGCCGCCAATTTCCAGCCGGGGCAAGTTATGTTCAGTTTAATGCACCAATACATCCCCTGTGGCAGGGCGGCAGAATACCCCGAACTTAACCGCACTGTCACCCAAGAAGAATACGAACAAGCGGAACTGTACCTTATGGAAAGTTCCATTGAAGACGGCTTTGTGCAGGAGGAAACTTCCGCCGACAAAAACTTCGTTCCCATCTGGGATTTGACAGGGGTGTAATATAATGCGTAATTCGCAATGCGTAATAGTAACAATAAATGTCAAAGAACAAAGAGCAAAGACCAAATATGGTAAAATGTTCCTTTGATTAAATTTTGGAAAGTTGGCATAGTGCGAATGTAACCCTCTCCCCGGGGAGAGGGAATTAAAGGGTGTGGGGAAAAGTACGACAAAAAACAAACAACTGAAAATAAAAAACATAAAATAATTAAAATTTATCAGGAGGAAAAAAACTATGAACGAATTAACCCTAAAGTATGGCATGAATCCTAATATGAAAAAAGCAAGGATTTTTATGCAAAAGGGGGAACTCCCCATTGAGGTCTTGAACGGCAGACCGGGATTTATCAACTTTTTGGATGCCTTCAATTCCTGGCAATTAGTCAAGGAACTGAAAGCAGCAACAGGTCTTCCCGCCGCCGCTTCCTTCAAACATGTCAGTCCTGCAGGTGCCGCTGTGGCCGTGCCTATGGACGATGTTCTGAAAAAAATCTATTATGTGGATGACTTGAAATTAAGTCCCCTTGCCACTGCCTACGCCCGGGCCCGTGGAGCGGATCGCATGAGTTCCTATGGGGATTTTGTGGCTTTAAGTGAAACCTGCGATGCGGAAACCGCCACCATGTTGGCAAGGGAAGTTTCTGACGGTGTCATTGCCCCCGGCTACACGGACGAGGCCTTGGCAATTTTGAAAACCAAACGCAAAGGCACTTACAATGTGGTTAAGATTGACCCCAACTATGTGCCGGAATTGGTGGAACACAAGGATGTTTTCGGTATCACTTTTGAGCAGGACAGGAACAATGCGAAGATTGACGCTTCCCTCTTGGAAAACCGACCCACCAAAAACAAAAATCTTCCTGCTGATGCGATGCGGGATTTGCTCATCAGTTTAATCGTGTTGAAATACACCCAGTCCAATTCTGTGTGCTATGTCAAAGGCGGGCAGGCCATCGGCATTGGTGCCGGTCAGCAGAGCAGGGTACATTGTACCCGCCTTGCCGGCAACAAGGCAGACAACTGGTGGCTCCGTCAAAATCCCAAAGTTTTGGCTCTTCCTTTCAAAGACGATATCCGCCGTCCCGACCGGGACAACACCATTGATGTATATATTAGTGAAGATTGGGACGATGTATTGCGTGAAGGCACTTGGCAACAATTCTTTACCACGAAGCCCGAACCCTTGACCCGTGAGGAAAAGAAAGCATGGCTTAAAGAGTTACACGGTGTTTCCTTAGGCAGTGATGCCTTCTTCCCCTTTGGTGACAATATTGAACGGGCTCACCGCAGCGGGGTTGAATACATTGCCCAGGCCGGCGGCAGCATCCGTGATGACAATGTCATTGAAACCTGCGACAAATACAACATCGCTATGGCAATGACTGGTTTAAGATTATTCCACCACTAATTAAAAATAGCAAACAAAAAAGGAGTTGCCTCGGCAACTCCTTTTTGTTATGCCGTGTTTAGTTAGAAGTTAAAAGTTATAAGTTAGAAATTATGGTAATATGTTCCTGTGATTATATCAGGATAAAGGAATAAGGAATCAGGATTTAGGGAAAGTCCGCTGAATGCGAACTTTTTTTCCGCCCAGGCGTGGGCGGGGTGGATTGCCTATAGGAACACAGACAGGCAAGACGGGGTGGGTCGCTCTCCCCGACTGAACCAATAAACTTAACATAATGCTAACTATTGCTATAATCACCGGAACATTTTACCATATTTGTTCTTTATTCTTTGACATTTATTCCTTGATAAAGTATCTACCTAATTGCTCACCCCACCACCAAAAAGCGTCTATCGCCGCTTTTCGGTCCCCCGCCCCTTTAGAGGCGGACGAGAGTTCGCATAACCCCACACACCTGAAACCCAATATATAATCACCGGAACATCCTACCTTCATTTCACATTTCACAATTCACATTTTTAATTCAATTTCTGGAACATCCTACCATAATTACTCATTACTAATTACTCATTACTCATTATTCTTTTGAAATTCCACCATAAACTTTGCCAACGCTTCGCATGCCTCAACCGATACTGCATTATAGGTTGAC
>JAZLLX010000060.1:0-1692 GCA_045598345.1 Acidaminococcaceae bacterium
GTGCCGTTGGAATAAACCAGTTCCTTAACTCCACCAATCTCCAAAACATAATGACCCAATCCTGATGCAGCAGGTGTAAAAGAAGTATCATCCACGCCTTTCACAAGGGTAATGTAGTCATTACCCGTCAAAGACAAACCGTTAAGTTCAGTGGTGAAGGTAATGTTACTTAATGCCATAGGATTGGACGTATCTACCTTCAACATCGTCACATCAGAAGTCGCACCGGCAGGAATGGTGAAATTTACATTTTGGAAGTACTTAACCTCCGCCGCCGTCCCGCCAATTACGGTTTTCAAGTTCAAAGTGTTGCCGTTACTACTGGTAGTACACCAACCGCCGTAAAATTTAACCCCATCTGCAAAAGTACCGCCCTCAATAGTCACTTGGTTTCCTCCTGCACCATCACCTGAAGTATAACCACCATAAAATTCATTACCACTGCCAAAAAAGCCACCGAAAATGTTCACGTTATTATTATTAGTATAGCTTTCACCCTTACCGCCATAAAACTTAGTATTATCACCAAAAAAACCGCCATTGATAGATATTACGTTATTACTTATACTATGCGTAGTCAAAGTTTTGCCTCCATAAAACTCACTACTGGCTCCGAAAATACCGCCATCTATTGTTACAGCGTTGTATGAAGCATGATGAGAATCAGCTTCGTTTAGAAAACCGCCATAAACCTTTACAGCATCTCCGAAAGTTCCCTTCGTAATTTTCACTTCATTATGTTCTACATCGGCAGTTTTACTAAAACCGCCATAAATCTCTACATTATTCACAAAATTTCCATTTGTAATCTTAACCGTGTTATAAGTAACATCATCATTGTAAGACCATGCGCCAAATATGGCTGCGGATATTCCTATTGAGTGACTGGTGTTAAAAGTTATGGAATTTCCGGTTATTGTCCCGGTGGTCATCTTAGTATAACCACCATAGATCTTAACTGCATCATTAACTTTTGTATCACCAACCGTAGTGCTATCCGTAATTGCAAGATTAGCCCCAGTCAGTAAAAAAGGCCATTCTGGTTCCTCCGTAACAAAGCCGCCCTGTGTGCCGTACCAATCTACAGGACCAGCAGCCAACGACCTGTGTACGGGCATATTGTGCAGCATATTCGCCCCAATCACCGCCAGGGCAATTAAAATTTGTTTTGTCTTAACCATAATATCCTCCTTCAATTATAATGTAATTTTGCATTTAGCATACAACATTATAACACCCCCCCCCCCGATTTTTGGCAAGAGAAATGTTTATTATTTTTAGCATTTGAACCGAAGCCCTTTCACAAAAACCCCAACCCCCATCGCCAAACCAAATAAAATTTCACAAACTTTCGCAATAAACAATAAAACTTTAAAAGCAAAAATCAATTCACAAACAATAAAACAACAATTTTTATATATTGAATGATTGATTATCTTCATCGCCAAATCCAAAAATTTTAGCGAAAAAGGCAAAAATGACGCGACTTTTTAAGAAATGACGTCATTTTCCCAATTTTCGATAAACTCACGGGACTCTGAAAACGGATTGCAAAAGATGTTGAAACTTGCAGAAAATAAAAAACAGGGAAATACCTGCATTTCCCTCGGGAAATTCAGGTATTTCCCTGCCTGCGACAAAGGAATGAAAAGTTTAATCACCGATTATAATAACAGGAACATGAGTAGCCCC
>JAZLLX010000061.1:0-7901 GCA_045598345.1 Acidaminococcaceae bacterium
TGCGGATTAAAGCGGCACTTTCGCATAATGCAGAGTTCTCAATCCTCAGTCAGCCGCCTATGTTCCTATCGCTGACAGCCCCTTCACCAAGGGGCCTTAAGTTCGCACTATACCACCTTTCTTGCTATAATCACCGGAACATCCTACCACAATTACTTATTACTCATTACTAATTACTCATCAAAAAAAGGAGCATCCATGTTAGTTGACTTACATTTGCATACCTTCGCATCGGACGGGACTTGGGGGCCGGAAGAACTGGTGGCCGCCGCCTTGAAAGCCAATGTGGGCATGGTGGCAGTTACCGACCACGACAATATTGATAATGTAGCACCGACACAAAAACTGGCCAAAGAAGCAGGATTGAAATTCATCCCCGGTGTGGAAATCTGTGCCACCAAAGGCGAAGCCCAGTTTCACATTTTGGGCTATGGCATTGATTTAACCAACAAACGCTTGTGGGATTTGATTCACTATAATGAACTCATTTTCTTACAAAAAGACGAAACCGGCATCAAATTGCTTGAAGACATTGGCTGGCCTGTCAGTTTGGAAGAATTCCAAAGATATGTATATAACCGCCGCAGGGGTGGTTTTCCCGCTTTGAACTATCTCATTGACTTGGGACTTTGTCGGGATGTGGACGACTTTTTCGGCAGAATTTTCCGCAAGACCGTTCCCTGGGAATACCCGATTTTTACCAGTGTCAGCAATGTAGTAGATGTTATTCACGAGGCAGGCGGCATTGCCATTTGTGCTCACACCGCCAGCGGCTTTCACGGGCCGGGAGTGCATAACAATTTAAATATTTTGGCTGATGAAAAATTAGATGGCTTTGAATGTTATCACAGTGGGCACAGTGCGGAAGGCACGGAAATTCTGCTGGAGTATTGTCACAAACACGGTTTGTATATTTCTGCCGGCAGCGACTGTCACGGGGATTTCGTCAAAACCCGCCACATCGGCGTGCCTAAAGTTGAGCATACCCAAATCAACTTGCCGGACTTCTTAATGAATGATTATGGTATAAAGTTCCCATGATTATATAACAGATTACAAGAATATGAAAAACCCCCGACCTTGCGGGGGGTTTTGCTTTCAAGAATGTGTTTGCTCCTACTGATAAAACTTCCCCTCTCCTTGGGGAGAGGGTGCCAACGGCGGGTGCGGGGAAAAGTACGATAGTAATTAAAAGTTAAAAACTTAAGGCTTAAAACTATGGTAAGATGTTCCTGTGATTAGAATAAAAAAGTTCGCATTATGCGAACTTTTTTTCCCTCTTTCTAAAGAGGGTGGCTGCCCACAGGAACACGGGGGCAGACGGGTGTTTTTGCATTATGCGAAGCATTCATATACTTTAAGCTTTAAGTTTTTATTTTTTCATTAGTAACAACCTAATTGCTCACCCCACCACCGCCAACACGCTCCCGTAGGCGGTCCCCCGCCCCTTTAGGGACGGACGAGGGTTCGCATAACCCCGCACATCTGAAACCCAAAATATAATCACAGGAACTCTTTACCTTCCCTAATCCCTAACCTCTAACTCCTAATCCCTATTTATAATCACAGGAACATCCTACCACAATTACGCATTGCGAATTCCGCATTACGCATTATATTATAGATTATCATAAAACTCCAACGCATCATCCGCCACCATCAGATAATCCGGCTTTAACTTACCCGCAATGAAAATCCCTTCCCTCGTCCTGCATCTTGAAAGTGCCACATACAACTGACCCACTTCAAAACACTCGGGATGAATGATTACCTTGTCATAGGTCTGTCCCTGGGACTTGTGAATCGTCACCGCATAAGCAATTCTCACAGGAATCTGCCGGTACTGACCGACTACTTTCTTTATTATTTTTGAATCCTTAACTTCATAATTGTAAATATCCCAAGTATATGGGCCGATGGGCGTTTGAAACCCGTTGTCAAATCTCACTTCAACGGAATTTACTTCCGGGTCCACCGACACCACCGTTCCCAAACTGCCATTTTGGTACTGCTCAATATCAGCCGAATTAACCACGGACATAACCCGCATACCGGGGGCAAGTTCCAACACATCGCTGGTAATCTTATTCTGCTCCCCCACACTGCCATTCGTTTCCCCTTTGAAAGTTACCCTGTTCCTGAACTGCCTGCACCGCATCTCGTTAATACCGTTCGCCATTCTGTTGGTAGGGCAAATGTGAATTGCCATAGTATCCATTTTTCTTGCCGTATTTTGGGCAAACCATTCCAAACAACGGCTGTCCCCCACACGGGCAAAATTTTCGTTTTTAATCAGTTCCTCATCACCGCTTTGGCGGATAATCTTTGTAAGATGGCAATCAACAAAATCAAACTTTTGCCAGTTAGGGTGAATAAAGGGGTAGCCGTGTTCAATGCCCGGTATCAAATCTTTCCAAATCTGGTGGAGAATAGTATATTCATCATTTCTAATCACAGGCGGCAACTGTAAAGCGTCCCCCACCAAAATCAACTGAATATTCCAGTTGTTCCTTTGCTCCGCTTTAAAAATCACTCTTGAAACATAATCAAAAATATCAAACCGCATCATAGAATATTCATCAATAATAATTCTTCTGGCGGCCTTGACCGTTGGTGATACTTTGATCGGTTTATAGGGGTTCAACAAAGTTATAGGAATACGAAAGGCACGGTGCAATGTGGCGCCGCCCACATTGATAGCCGCAATGCCTGTGGGTGCGGCAATAATAGTTTTTGCCAATTCATCATCGGATAAGGAACGGATAAATTTTTGCAAAACAAAACTCTTGCCGGTACCCGCCTCGCCGTAAATATGCACATTCCGTCCCGACTGCATCACGCTCAAAACCTGCCGCTGTTCATCTGTCAACTGTACCCTGTCTAAACTAAACACCGTTTCTACCTTTCATAATTTTTAATATTCTGAAAACTAATTTTACCATATTTCAGATTTTTATAAAATTAAATTTTTTTCTATTTATAATACCAAACGCCGTGTACAAAAATTTGTACACGGCGTTTGGTATTTATTTTTTTATAATTTGTTAAAATATTTTCCAACAATCAAATTATAATAAAATACATTTCGTTTTATTCTTTGTTATTTTCCCTATCCTTGCTTATCTTTACCGCTTCCTCTATTGAATCAGATGTAAGAAGTAAATCAATCATTGCATAAACCCTTCTTGCCCATTTTATGCTTTTTCCTGTAACTACTTTTTTGTTAGGAATAATTGCAGGACCCAAATTATACACAAAATATTTATTAGATTTTTTTACATCCGGCATATCAGGAACTTGTTTATGCAAATTGTCCGTTATCTCATAACTATCAACATGATGAATAGATTTAAGTTCTCCATCATATCTAAATGCTACATAATTTACTGGCATATGTGGCCACGTATTTCCAACGGGATGAAAATATTTGTTACATTTCCTTACAATATCAATCCACCTAATTCTACAATTATCCGGTTTGCCACTGCTTAAAGAAACAACATAAACCCAATTCGAATCTTTTGTTTGCATAGTCATTATACCTCCCATATATTCTCTCAGTTCATTTAACAAATTTTTCCCCTTATTATTTGATTGTTCTCTGGAATTTTCTGCAATAGAACATATTTGTTGCCATGATAAATGCTTAATAGGAATACCCATTTTTTGAATAAACGGCAAATGATCTTTTGCATACTCATTACTACATTCGGATAATGTAACAATAGCCTTGTTTGCTATTTTTGATTTTTGAAATTCCTTTCTCTCTAAATAACTAGTTATTTGATTATCTCCCGGTAAATTCCATCCTCTTTTTGCTTCAACTATAATATAAAAATTTTTTCTGTCTGTTAATTCAAGGTCAGTTATACCCTTTTGGCTATCATACTTTTGATAGTGCATATCAACTTTTTTCGGATCTATCTCAATATCAAATATCGCACTTACAAATTTTTTCATAAATACAGGGCAACAATATAAAACCCATGCAATACTTTTAGTAATGTCATTTTCTTTGTTTCCTATAAGCTCAAATATACTACCAACTCTTTTCCCATAAGCATTAAACTCTGCCATTTGTTGTACACCTCCTATAAAACTATTTGCTTTGTTTATAACGTTGTAAGCATCATTTCATTCTAGCAAAACCTTCACCAATAGTCAAGTCCAAATTTGTGTGTAAATTCAATTTCAGGTATTTTTTTTGCCAACCAATTTTAAGCAGCAATTAGTTTAAGTTGTTCACGGGCAATATCCAATAATTTAGCAGTGACTTTAAATCCTAAAATATTGTATATCTCTCCCTTAAAATCCGTTTCATTCATAATTTTCATTCCCCTTAAAATTTTAATATTCTAATTATACCACAAACTACAAATCTAAACTACCTTTTCCGTCAGGTAACCATCACTATTTTAAGTGCGTTAATCTTCCTTACAAATCCACTCATTCCCATCCCAGACACATTCACTTCGTGGAGCAACAACCCAATGTCTTTCTTCATCTCTTGCTAGAACAGTATCATCATCAGGCCCGTCTTCGCCGTTCAACACCCATTCCCAATCTTTCATGCCTTCCCTTAAATTACCATTTTCATCAAAATCTTCAGGATACCATGCAATTACATCCTCTCCAAGTTCCTCATCAAACTCAAACGGCCCATCAAATTCACGCTCTTGCTTCAAGAAATCAAAGAAGCATGCTTTAAGCAATTCTTCTTTTGTCCATTTAGGATTTTCTTTTTTGTTTTTCCTCATGATAACTCCCCTCTTCTTTTACTCTCTAAGCATATTATAATACTACATTGTGGACAAATTATCTTTCCATTTTTATCCAACACCATCGGCACTTCATAACCAAGTTTTTCAATCATTTCTTTTACGTCAACAATATATTCCGTCATTTTATACTACATACTCATCCCCCTTTTTCAACTCCACAACCCTACTGGCACGGCAGATCTTCTTAAATTCTGCAAAACTCTCCGTATGCATCGGCAAAACTTTTGCCTTGCCGCAAATCGCCAAAACCCCTTGTATCAGTTCCCTGCTGCCATGACCGCCGCTGTGCAACTTAATAAACCTATCCCCCAACTCTTTTTCCAGTTCCTGTAATTTTTCGTTGTCCTTAATATAACCCTGCCACATGGAATAAACCAGTACTGTATCCTTCCCATGCTTTTCAAAGAATTTCTTAATATAGGCAGTATTATTCATCCGACATACAACCACCCTGCCCTTGGCAACATCACGCTCTGCCGCTTTCCATTCTTTATACAAATCCGACTTGGCAAACCCCGCCAATGTCTCTGCCATTTTTTCAGAATATCCATCAATATAACTGAAACACTTGCCCGTTTTTTTCGCCGCCAAAGCCAAACTGATTACACTATCCAGATTGGTGGAAGACCCCATATACAACACATATTTGTTTTTCTTGCAAATCTCCGTAAATCCCTTCTGCAGTTTGTTCTCGCTGACAATCCCGCCGCCCTGACGGGAAACCTGTGTGCCTTCCGTAATAATCACATCCGCATCACCGGCATACATCTTGAATAATTTTTTTATTTTGAATCCGGTATAACCATGTTCCCGATAGTCCCCCGTAAAGAAAATCTTTTTCCCCTCCGCCATAACCACATAAGCCATAGCATCAAAGGCAGAATGGTCAACCCGTAAAGGAATTACCTCAAATCCCTCACAGGGGCTGAATGTTTTACCAAAGTCCTCAAAAGGGATAATTTTTGCTTTTTGCAAAGTCTCATAATAAGGGGAAACATCCTCCGAATCAGGCGAAAAACCGCCTTCCATTATCTTTGCCACCGCCTGCGTTGCTTCACTCATATACACAGGGATACTTGGCAAAGCATATTTCAATAAACCAATGTGGTCAGCGTGATAATGGGTAATCAAAATTGCCCCCACATTGGCACCCCCCACCGTCAGGCCTTCAATATTGGGATTGGGTTCCTCATAATCAAAACCCTTATCCATATCCGCCCCCATGTCAATAATCAAACGCTTACCGTTACTGTTAATTTCTGTAATGCCGCCACCGACCCGTTCCGGGTCTTTGTGAAAAATAATTTTAAGCATGTTCGTTATCTTCTAATGCCTCCTTTATAAGTGCGTCCGCTTTAGTACCAATAGAAGAAGAAATACATAAATTTTCATCTTCATCAGCCAAATGACATAATAAGACAATTTTAATACAACGAATTGCCTTTTTCAAAAAATCCATTGTCTTTACACTCGACTCAACAACCACCTTTCCTTCTTCGTCCAAGCCAATCTCAATTTTTTCTTTCATATTTTCCATTTCATCCACCTCCTTTCTGTGCCCATTATACAAAAAGTCGTGTACAAAAATTTGTACACGACTTAAGTTTTTTAACAATATTTTTTTTGCAAATTTAGTACCGCTTCCTTCATTTTCTTCCTTAACCTTTGCGGTTTCAACACCTCCACATACATTCCATACTGCAACAGCCAATAGAATATCGCCTGTTCGTTGGAATGAACCGTAACCACTATTTCATTTCCCTGTAAGGGTTTAATCAATATATCTTTGCCAAACCAATCCACAAAATCAGAAACCATGTCTTTGGTAGTTTTTATCTCAACTTTTACCGTTTCCCCGCTGAACATATAAATATGCTCTGCCATGTGTTTGGGCAAATCCCAAATTTCTGCCAATCCTTTAACCTGCTTTTTCGGCTTGACTTTTGTATCTAAAATGCTTACTTCACCAATTCTGTCTATACGGTAATAACTTACATTGTCGTATTTGTCATAATTCCCCAACAGAAAATAAAAACCGTTTGCCGCCAACAAATAATAGGGGTTCACAAGATATTTATGCCCTGTTTCACACAGTTGCAGTTTTTCATTATATTTAAGATAGGTAAATTCAACCTGTTTTTTCTTATGAATTGCCTCATTCAACTTGGCAACCGATAGCCAAAAACGTGGATTTTGAGACCAGCCAATACCTCCCAGCATTTCCACTTCTGGCACGGACTTGCTGAAATACTTGTTTCCTAAATTCTTAATCTTTTCCAACAAACGCTTTGCCTGATTTTTGGTCAAGATTTTAGAAAAAAGTACGCTGTCAATCAACATCCTCAATTCCCCATCTTCAAACTCCCTGTCAAAAAGGCAGTATCCGTCCTTGTGCTTATCAATATCATAACGTAACTGCCCCGCCAGCATCTCCAAACTGTTTGCCACAGTCCGCCTGTCACAAGTTAAATCATACCGGTCTTGCAAAATATTAACAATCGCCAGTTGAGTCAGCCGATGCTCTTCATCCGTTTCCTCTTTCAAGATTTCCAAGACCTTGAACGGAATTATTTTTTTATTATTCAAACTTTCATCCATCCTACAACACCTCAAATCATTTTTTGTTAGTTTATTATAACATAAGATTGTCAGAAAAAATATTTTATTTCAACTTCCACTTAATCCTCAAAAGCCAATATTTATGACCGACACTTTCATTTCAAAAAAATTCTCACTTCCAAAAATGAAAAAATCGTGATATAATGTTTTTTCAATGACGTCATTTTCTAAAAAAATGACGTCATTGAAAATTTTTATTTTTATGAAATTGAGGTTTTTGAAATGAGCTTTACTAACAAAGAATGTGCCCAACGTTATCGTCTGAAAAAGAAATTGTTGGATGCGGGCAATAAACTCTTCCGTGAATGGGAGTTAAAAAAAATGGAACATAGTTCCCGTTCGCCCAGAGAAGTTAAAGCATCCATTGATGCCATGATTGCCCTGCCAAAGAATTGGACGGAAAAAGATTATCGCAACGCCAAAGAAAAATTAAGTGCCTTCCGTATGGAACTTTACGGTGAGGGCAATTTGGATTTGCAACAGGACATTGCCGCCCTTCGT
>JAZLLX010000062.1:0-24660 GCA_045598345.1 Acidaminococcaceae bacterium
AAGCCGCCGGCAATGCCGGCGGCTTTTTGGTTAAAAACATCCCCCCAAATGATTGATACTTTTTACTTGTCCCGCCGTGCGGATGACCTCAATTACATCAAAACTCAGTGGCGGCATATTGTTGATCAGTTTGGTCATCACCAAATAACTTTCCGCACTGCGGCGTATTTTTTTTTGTTTGCTCCATGTCACCGCCTCCCTCGGCAGTCCGTACAACTCACTGCTGCGGGTCTTAACTTCCACAAAATGCAAAGTGCCGTTGTGACTGGCGATAATATCTATTTCCCCCACATAACAGCGGTAATTCCGTTTGACTATTTCAAAACCCTTGTCCTGCAAATACCGGCAGGCCGCATCTTCACCGCTTAAGGCCGCCTTCCCCCGTATGCTTTCATTGTGATAATCACTTACATTTCCCTTGGGTTTGCTTTGAGCGTCTGTCTTGGTTTTTTCTGCATATCCGCCTTCATAAATTGCGTGGGCAAGTGCGTTCAAATCCTCATTTTGCATCTGGTTTGAACACCTCAATCCGCATTTGGCTTTCCCCCATCATTTCCTGCGCCAGTTCATCAGGATAGGGATTGGCATAAACAACCCTTTCAATTCCTGCATTTATCAGCATTTTTGTGCATACTACACAGGGCTGGTTGGTAACATAAATAGTTGCCCCCTTCACGCTTACCCCGTGAAAAGCCGCCTGGCAGATGGCGTTCTGCTCTGCGTGCACACCCCGGCAAAGTTCATGGTTTTTGCCGCTGGGCACTTTCAACTGCTCCCGCAAACATCCGACATCCTCACAATGGGGCAAGCCCATCGGCGTCCCGTTATAACCGGAAGCAAGAATTTGCTTGTTTTTCACAATTACCGCCCCCACCTTACGCCGCAGGCAGGTGCTGCGTTTGGCGGCCACTTCCGCCATTTCCATAAAATATTCATCCCAGGTCGGTCTGTTCATTTTCTCCTCCTTATTTTTCCAACGCCATTATTTTGTCAACCCTGCGGGCGTGCCGTCCGCCTTCAAATTCCGTATTCAGCCAGGTATCAGCAATCATTTCCGCCGTGCCCACACCAATGGTTCTTTCCCCCATGCAAAGCACATTGGCATCGTTGTGCATCCTGCTCATTTTCGCATTATACACATCATTACATACGGCGGCCCGAATACCTTTGCACTTGTTGGCCGCAATGGAAATACCAATGCCCGTGCCGCAGACCAAAATGCCCTTTGCCGCAGTTCCCTTGCCAATTTCGCCACAGAGTTTGGCCGCAAAATCCGGGTAATCACAACTTGCTTCGCTGTCCGTCCCCACATCAATAATCTCATACCCTTTGGCTGTCAGATATTCTGCCAAATGTTTTTTGAGATGAATGCCTCCGTGGTCACTGCCCATCAACAATTTCATAAGATACTACCTCCGCATGATTTTTTCATTCTGTTCATAATCGCCAGACCCAGGCCCCATTCCGGCACCGCCAAGGCATAGATTACATCCACTTTTGCCCTGTCCAGGTCCCGCAAAAAATAAAACAGTTTATTTGCCAAATCTTCCAACGATGTATAGGTTTTATTCACACACCCGCCAACCGGAAACGGTGCCACCACCCCAACTTTCAAGGCCTTTGCCAATGCGGTACCGGCACAGATATAAAGTATTTCTTCCGTGCGGCACAGGTGCATGGCCGCCTTCGGCGCATAGTGTTTATATTTCATTCCCGGTGCTTTGGGGGTCTTGTTGCTGTCAACCAACCCCTTGTCCAGTTCCGCATTTCCCATAACCTGCTTAATCATTTCCAGGGTTATACCGCCGGGACGCAACACCACCGGCACTGTTCCCGTAGTATCAATAACTGTTGACTCCAGTCCGACCTGACAGACGCCACCGTCTAAAATGCCAGCAATCTTGCCGTCCATATCTTCCTTAACTTCCGCCGCCGTTGTGGGACTGGGGCGGCCGCTGATATTGGCGCTGGGGGCAGCAACCGGCACACCTGCCGCTTCTATCAGTTTGCGGGCATATTCATTGCCCGGCAACCGCACCGCCACCGTGTCAAGTCCTGCGGTAACTATGTCAGGAATGATTTTACTTCTTGGCACTACTAAAGTCATAGGCCCCGGCCAAAAATTTTCAGCCAACTTTTTTGCCATCGGACTCAGGCCGCTTGTCAAGGGTTCCAGTTCCTGCAAATTTGCAATATGCAAAATCAAAGGATTGTCATTGGGACGACCTTTGGCAACATAAATTTTTGCCACCGCCTCACTGTCCAAACCGTTGGCGCCAAGCCCGTAAACTGTTTCCGTGGGGAAAGCCACCAGTTCCCCTGCCTTTATCAAGGCGCCTGCTTCTTGAAAAGCATCCTCACTGTTTTTATTTAAGTCCCAAAATTTTGTCCGCATATTTCCCCTGTTCTTCAGTCGCAAAAATATCCCGTTCAATGCCGGCATAGTCCTTCGTAATTTTTGTCACCACATATCCCGTTTCGTGACAAATTTTCTCCACTGCCGGTCCCTGATAAATCCCCAATTCCATTGCCAGAACTCCGTCCGCAGCAAGATATTTGTCTGCTCCGGCAACTATGCGGCGGTAAAAATCTAATCCGTCCTCGCCCCCTGCCAACGCAAGACGGGGCTCTTTCTTTACATCCTCATCCAAAGAATCCATATCGGCATTGGGAATATAGGGGGGATTGGAAATTATCAAATCAAATTTTTGAGTGTCCAGTCCCTGATACACATCGGTCTTTACAAACTTCACCCTGTCTGCAACTCCAAGATTTTGTGCGTTAGCAACTGCTACCCCCAGGGCATCACTGCTGATATCCACGGCCTTGGCGTGTGCCTTGGGCAATAATTTTAACAAACTGATAACTATCGCCCCGCTGCCCGTGCCAATATCCAAAATTTCTATGGGTTCATCGTTAAAAAGAGAGGCCGCCTTTTCCACCAATAGTTCTGTTTCCGGGCGGGGCACCAGTACCGCAGGGGAAACCGCAAAATCGTCCAGCATAAAACCCTTGCTGCCCAAAATATATGCAATGGGTTCGTGCTTAATGCGACGCTCCACCAAACTGTGCATGGCATTCAATTCCCCCTGGCTCAGGGGTTTGTCCTGGTCAATATAAAGTTTTATCCGATTGCAGTTGATGGCCTTGCACAAGAGAATTTCCGCATCCAGACGGGAGTTGTCAATCCCCCCTTTGGCGAAATATTCCGTAGTCCACTGCAACACATTTTTAATCGTCCAAAGCATTTTACAAATTAACTCGCAATTCGCAATGCGTAACTCGCAACGAAAGCCCGCATTATAATTCACAATTCATAATGCACAATATGCGAACTTAAGGCCCCTTGGTGAAGGGGCTGTCGCCGATAAGTTTATTCGGTGGGCGACTGAGGATTGAGAACTCCGCACTATAATTCACAATGCATAATGAAGGTAATACGTTCCTTTGATTATACAACAAATTACAGGAACATGAGAAGCCCCCGCCCTTGCGGGGGCTGTCGCTTTTCGGAACGTGGTTGCGACTGGGGGTGCGGATTACGCAGAAAACTTTGTCACTGCCTAATCGCTCCCTCCACCGTCCACCGAAAAACTACCGACGGTCCCCCTCCCTCAACAGAGGGATGTTACTCAACCCCCAACTTTCCTGCTCTAATCACAGGAACATCTTACCATATTTGTTCTTTGCTCTTTGTTCTTTGACATTTATGCTTATCGCAGAGAGCGACCCCACCACCCAAAAAGCAATTTTGCTTTTTGGATACCCACGCACCACGCCTGGGGCGGAAAAAAGTTCGCATAACCCCGCACACCTGAAACCCAAAATATAATCACCGGAACATCTTACCATAATTACTCATTACTCATTACTAATTACTAATTTCCCTGCCCCCTGACCCCTTTATTTTCCCAACAATTTTGACTGATGGTCGGCGATTAAAACGTCAAAAATTTCCTGCATATCCCCGTCCATAATTGCCGGCAAACTGTGACTGGTAAAGCCGATGCGGTGGTCAGTCACTCTGGCCTGGGGGAAATTATAAGTGCGGATTTTTTCACTTCTGTCCCCGCTGCCCACCTGATTTTTTCTGTCCGCCGCTGTGGCATCCTGCTGTTCCCGCTGTGCCGCTTCCAACACTCTGGCACGCAAAACCTTCAAACATTTTTCCCTGTTTTTCAACTGACTTTTTTCATCCTGGCACTGTGCCACAATTCCCGTAGGAATATGGGTCATCCGCACGGCGGACTCCGTCTTGTTCACATATTGTCCGCCCGCACCGCCGGCACGGAAGGTGTCAATTTTCAAAT
Organism: Acidaminococcaceae bacterium; assembly: GCA_045598345.1. Lineage (GTDB taxonomy): Bacteria > Bacillota > Negativicutes > Acidaminococcales > Acidaminococcaceae > Phascolarctobacterium_B. The sequence goes on from JAZLLX010000062.1 coordinate 4,311, forward strand.
CCGATGTCTTAATCTCAATATCCACTTCCTCCCCCTCCGGCAACACCGCCACCGTTGCAGCGCTGGTATGAATCCGCCCCTGGGCCTCCGTTTCCGGCACCCTTTGCACACGGTGGGTGCCGCTTTCAAATTTCATGTGGCTATACACATTGTCACCCGTAACCATGAAAACAATTTCCTTATAGCCGCCTATACCCGTAGGATTGGAGTCCATAACTTCCACCCGCCAGCCCCTGCCTTCCGCATAACGGCTGTACATACGGAACAAATCTGCAGCAAAAAGTGCCGCTTCCTCACCCCCCGTACCCCCACGGATTTCCACAATAACATTCTTGGCATCATTGGGGTCTTTTGGCAAAAGCAAAATCTTCAGCCGTTCTTCCAAAGCAATAATCTCCGGCTCCAGTTCCTTCAATTCCTGTTTTGCGATTTCCCCAAACTCCTCATCATCCAAAAGACCTTTGGCCTCATCCCGATGTTTAAGCAAGGTCTTATAATGCCTGTAGGCCTCCACCACTTCCTCCAACTGGGCATGGGCTTTCATGGCCTTCCGCCAGGCATCCTGATCCGCCATAATATCCGGGTCTGCAATCTTATGTTCCAAATCTAAAAACCGGTCCTCCAAGACCTGCAACTTATCAATCATAATAATGTATTATAACACAAAAAACTCCGCTCTTGCGGAGTTTTTTTCAAAATATAATCACAGGAACATTTTACCTTCATTTCACATTTCACAATTCACATTTCTAATTAAATTTCCGGAACATCAATTATAACTTGTTCTTGTTCAGTTTCTTGCTGGCGTAATCGCCGATGGACTGCATGGCCTGAACCATAACAATCAACACCACCACCGTAATTATCATAACATCCAAACGGAAACGCTGATAGCCATAACGGATTGCCAAATCCCCAAGTCCGCCGCCGCCCAAAGCACCCGCCATAGCAGAATAACCAATCAAACTGATAATTGCCAAGGTTATGCCCAACACGATGCTGTGCAACGCCTCCGGCAGAAGCACTTTCATAATAATTTGCATAGGGCTGGCCCCCATGGCCTGTGCCGCCTCAATAACGCCGGGGTCAATCTCCAACAAAGAACCTTCAATTACCCTTGCTACAAAAGGCGCCGCACTAATAGTCAGTGGCACAATAGCCGCCGTAGTGCCAATACTGCTGCCCACAATCAAACGGGTCAGCGGAATAATTGCCACCATCAGAATTATAAAAGGAGTGGAACGGGCCGCATTCACCACCGTCCCCAGCACACTGTTCACCGCCACATTCGGCAGGATATGGTTGGAACGGGTTACGGTCAAAACAACCCCCAAGGGCAAACCGATAAGGGTGGCAAGCACAGTACTGGTGACGACCATATACATTGTTTCCCAAAAAGAGTCAAGCAAAAGACCCCACATCTCAGGACTCAAAGCCAATCACCTCCCCCTTTACACCCTTTTCCTGCAAGTAAGCATGTGCCGCCCTTAAAGCAGTTTCACTGCCGCTCACTTCCAAAATCAAAGTGCCGTAAGCCGTATCTTTTAACTGGTCTATATTCCCGTAAAGGATGGAAACATCCACATCAAATTTCTTTACCATACCGCTGATAATCGGCTCCCCCGCCAAATCTCCAATAAAGGAAATACGGGTTATCAGTTTTGTGCCGGGAATATATTCCTTGCTCAAATTCATTTGTTTGACCATTTCCGGCAATTCCGCATTAGTTACCGCCGCCGTGAAACTCTTGGTGGTCGGATGCTTGGGTGTGGTGAAGACATCAATCATTCTGCCTTCTTCAACAATCACGCCATTTTCAATTACTGCCACCCGGTCACAAATTTGCTTTACCACTTCCATTTGATGGGTAATCATCACAATGGTCAACCCTAATTTTTTGTTAATCTCTTTCAACAACTCCAAAATTGACTTGGTGGTTGCCGGGTCCAAGGCGCTGGTCGCCTCGTCACACAACAAGACCTTCGGATTGGATGCCAAAGCACGGGCAATGCCCACCCTCTGTTTTTGTCCGCCGCTGAGCTGGCTGGGATAGTAATCGCCACGCCCTTCCAACTGCACCAGTTCCAACATTTCTTCAACCCGTTTGGCAATATATCCCTTATCCCTGCCTTGAATTTCCAAAGGGAAAGCAATGTTCTGCCTTACGGTACGGCTGGCAAGCAAATTAAAATGTTGGAAAATCATACCAATGGTCTGACGGGCATGACGCAGTTCTTCCTCCGTCATTGCTGTCATTTCTTCCCCGTCCACAAAAACCTTGCCGCCAGTGGGTTTTTCCAACATATTGATACAACGTACAAGAGTGCTCTTGCCTGCACCGCTCAAACCGATAATACCAAAAATCTCTCCCTGTTTAACTTCCAAGGATACCGGTTTCAAAGCGTGAATATCCCCCGCCTTGCTGAAATATGTTTTTTCCACATTCTCCAATTTAATCATAGTCCTACTATAATACCTTTTTATGTGCCGTAAGTCAAATAGAATTTAACCTAAACCCTTGCAACGGGCCAAATAATCATAAATCAGTTTTGCCAATTTGCTCCGCAACACTTCATTGTTCCTGCATAATTCCGTCCCTGCCAAAAGCCGCTCCAAATGCCGGACATTGCACACCATGCAACACATCGGCAGAAGCGTATCACCCAATATGTAGGCCACAGTCCGCAAATTCATTTCGTCCTGCAACACCTCTTCCGCAGTGCTGTCCATAGTCCCCAGCCGTTTCTCCAGCATAGCAACAATTCTTTCGTCCATAAATATTACCTGTATCTTTCAACCCTGTCCAAACACTCGTCCAAGGTTCTGTCAATCAACTGGTACGCCGCCTGCTGCCGCAAATATGCAAAATCTATTTCATCGTAATGGGACAAAATCAGCTGCTCCGGCAAAGTATTTTTGTCATGCCAAAACTCACGTCCGCACAACCTGTCAATAATGATGTCCTCTATACCAATCACATTGGCTGTGCCATAGTCAGTTTCCACCTGCAAAACCTTATCATAATCGCCTTCCAGCACATCATCCCGGGATGCAGTGGGAAACTCCACAATCACCGCCGTATCTGGGTGTGTCCAATAATTCCCGACCTGGCAAGTAAATCCAAGTCCACGCATAATCTCTGCTATGCGGTAACTGTCCTTGGCGACAAAATCCAAATCCTTTGTCATATAGCTGGCGGCAGTATAAAACTCCACCGCACTGCCGCCCACCACCACCAAATAATTGCCAACCTTTTGTGCCTGTTCAGAAATAAGTGCGGCAATGCTCATACGTTCCTGCATAGGTTTATTCTGAAATTTCTTTCCAATCTCTTTTACTAAATTTCGCACAACCGATAGCCGCCTTTCCGTTTCTCAATCCAACCCGTTTTGATAGCATTATTCCACGCATGCACAGCCGCATAAATTAAAGCATCTTCTTCAGTTGCACTGCGGTATTTGTGGTTGCCACGTTCCGCCACCCTTAACTCAACCGGCATATTTCTTTGCATAGCGTACTGGTTATCCGCCCATTCGTTTAAATTAACCTTACGCCGATTATTATTGTCCGAGCATAACTTGCTCAAATTTTTATCCAAACCGTCCAAGGCATGTAAAACTGCAGCATAAATGCCGATGGCTACAGTCCCAGTTCCCTTTTCTACTGCCAACAAAGTCATACGGCTGATTCCCACACGCTCCGCCAATTCGGTGGCAGTTATCTTTTTACGCAAGCGGATTTCCCTTATTTGCGTTCCCATATTTGTTAAATTGTTTTGAATTTCCGGTAATAATTCTAATGTGCGTTTTTGCATATTCCTTCTCCTCTGTCCATTATAATATACCAATATTCATTATTTGTCAACTATAATTTACGGATTTTAGGTATCAGATTTCAGGTATCAGATTTTAGATGTTTAGTATAAGTCCAAAATAAAAAAGAACATTTGTAGACAAATTGCAAATGTTCTTTATGAGTTCAAATAATTTTCCTAAATACTAAAATTCCACTTCCACAAAATAAATCTTGTTGCCCTTCGCACTAAACTTTTCCTCGTACTCGGTCTGCACTTCGTTCACCACTGTGCTGTGATGCAAATCACGGGTGAGTTGCACTATCTTCACCCCCACCTCCGCAAACTCTTCCAAACTGAATTCAAACAAGTCCTTGTTGTCCGTCTTAAAACGCAAATGTCCGCCCTTGCCCAAAAGTTGCCTGTAGATTTCCAAGAATTTACGATAAGTCAAACGCCGTTTGGCGTGCCTTGCTTTCGGCCAGGGGTCGCTGAAATTCAAATATATCTCTTTAATTTCCCCCTGTGCAAACCATTCCAAAAGCCCTTCCGCATCCGCATGAATGACCCGCACATTATTAAGTTCTTCTTCCAATGCCGCCCGTGCCGGATAAAAGGCAATATCGTGTTGGCTCTCCACCGCAATATAAGCACATTCAGGATGCAGTTTTGCCATACCGATAACAAATTTTCCCTTGCCGCAGCCAATTTCCAAACACAATCTTTTGTCAGGAAACAACTCCTGCCAATGCCCCTGCATCTTATCCAAGTCCTGGTCTAAAAGAGTTTTGCCACGCACATCGTCCATGGCCTTTTCAATCCAAGGTTTTTTTCTTAACCGCATACCTGCTCCTTACACAAAAGGGCTTCAATCTGAAGCCCGTCAATAATTAAAAGTTATAAATTAAAAGTTAAAAACTATGGTAATATGTTCCTTTAATTAGAATTATAAAGGTCCGCTTTATACCAACTTTCCTGCTATAATCACAGGAACTTTTTACCATATTTGGTCTTTGCTCTTTGTTCTTTGACATTTATTCCAAGTATCAACCTAATTGCTCACCCCACCACCGACCTTGAAAACTGTGTCGCTCCCCCGCCCCTTTATGGGCGGACAAGGATTCGCATAACCCCGCACACCTGAACCCCAAAATCTAATCACAGGAACATCCTACCATAATTACGCATTGCGAATTCCGCATTACGCATTATATATTCCCCTAAATCCTGATTCCTAATTCCTAATTCCTTTACCCTCTAACTTGAACCCTACTTAATAATCCTTCTCGGATTAATCTGTTCGCCCCAAAGCATAACTTCATAATGCAGATGGGGGCCTGTGGAATAGCCCGTACTGCCGACCCTGCCGATGAACTGCCCTTTTACCACATAAGCATTTATATTCACCGCAATAGTGCTTAAATGCCCATAGGCAGTGGTGTACCCGTAATCATGTTCAATCTCAATATATTTGCCGTAACCACTGTACCAGCCCGCATGAGTTACCCTGCCGCTTGCCCCGGCATACACCGGCTCGCCATATTGGGCGGCAATGTCCAGACCGGGATGGAAATCGCCCCACGCACCGGTTACAGGATCCTGCCTGCGGCCAAACTCACTGGAAATCCAACCATTGTCAACCGGCCAAATATCCGGAGTAACTTCCTTCTTGTAATTATCCTGGCGGATTACCTTATATAACTTTTTGAGGTCCTGCTTATCTACCTCAATGTTGAAGGCAAGATTCTCGTTCTGTTCTTCCAAAATCCGCATCTTGGAACCCATTCTGTCCGTCAGTCCCAAAATCGGTCCGCCCTTACCGCTGCGTTTGTCCTTTTCATCTGCCAAAGTCGGCGGCTCCATACCCGCCTTCTTCATTTCCTTGACCACATCCTTTTTCATCTGTTGCAGTTCCGCCAATTCCTTCTGCACATTATCGGTCAGGTTCTGCAAATCCTCCAACCGTTTGTCCTGCATTTCCTTGGCGGCATAATATTCCTTCAATTCATTCCTGTCCGCCCATCCGGTGTAAATGACATAATACATAGCGCCAATGCTAAAAGCAATAAAAGCAAGCACCCCTGCCACCACATTAATCAGGAGCCGCACCTCATTCCCGTTAAAATTATGGTTGCTCATTTCCCCGCCGTCGTTAGGCACCACCATAACGGAATAGGTCTTGTTGGCACTGACCATTGATTTCAAAAAATTCCAAGTTGTATGAAACGCTTTAATCATATTCCTCTCACTGTGCAACTGCAATCTCAATCATCTGACTTTCCACAAATGTCAGTTCCACCGGCATCTGCAAAAGTTGTGTTAAATAATTTTCCGCCTTCTCACATTCATCCCTGCGGATAAGAAAAGTAATTTTTGTCCTTTCCCCGTATTCCACCTGCCTGATGGCATAGCGGCCATCCGCATAGAGTATGTTCAAAATTTTGCCCGCATCATTGGGACTGACGGTAAGAACATAACTGCCCATTTCCACTCTTTGTGCCTTGCCTGCCTTTTTAATGGCCTCCGCCACAGAGTTGGTGTATGCCCTCACTAATCCACCTGCGCCCAGTTTCACCCCGCCAAAATAGCGGGTTACTACTGCCGCCACCCCCTGAACCTTTGCTTTACGCAAAACTTCCAACATAGGTATGCCCGCAGTACCGCCGGGTTCCCCGTCATCGCTTGACCTTTGTGTTTGCTCATTCAACAGATAGGCGCTGCAATTGTGGGTGGCGTCCCAATACTCTTTCTTAACCCCTTTGATAAACTCCTGGGCCTCCGCTTCCGTCTGCACTTTTTTCAATGTACAAATGAAACGGCTTTTCTCAATCACTATTTCATTTTTAGCATCCTTTGCGATGGTAAAAATCTCCATAGATACCCTATTTTATACTATCATTTATATATTTGCAAGTAAAAAATCATATTTTTTGTAACTAATATACAATTTTCAGCAAAGCAATCTGTACCGCCACTATCAAAAACATGATGCCCAGAAAGCCCTTGTTCCTGCCCAGACCTTCCCACAGGCACCAACTGCCGGCTCGTACGATAAAGGCATTAGCCACCGCCAGCAGAATAAAAATGGTGAAGAAAATGCCGTTGGCAAAATAGATATGCCGGCTGGCGGGAACAAAATAACTGAAAGCCGCCAAAATCACTATTCCTGCCAAACCGATATGCGTGAGCATGGCACGGTTCACAATTTTTTCCGTCCGCTTCTTCGGCGCCTCCCGCAAATATTTTTCCAAAGCCGGCTCACCGCCAAAGGCGATAGCCGCCAAAGTGTCCATCACCAAATTAATCCAAAGAATTTGAATAATGGTCAAAGGATTCTCCACTCCCAGGAAAGGGGCAATCAGGTTGACCGCCACCGCCCCCACATTGATGGTAAGTTGGAAAGTAACAAACTTGCAAATGGATTTATAAATAGTCCTGCCGTAAAGAATGGCCTGCTTGATGCTGAGGAAATTGTCATCAAGAATAACAATATCCCCCGCTTCCTTCGCCACATCCGTACCGCTGCCCATAGCAAAACCCACATCCGCTTTTTTCAACGCCGGCGAGTCATTCACCCCGTCACCCGTCATGCCCACAACCAAGTTAAGTTCCTGGGCAATCCGCACCAGACGGCTCTTATCCATAGGCAAAGCCCTTGCCACCACTCTGAGTTTCGGCAACATCAGTTTCACTTCATCATCCGTAAAAGCCGCCAATTCCGTGCTTGTCCAAACCAATTCTTCAGGATGTTGGAGCAGTCCCGCATCCTTGGCAATGGCCGCCGCAGTTTCCTTACGGTCCCCCGTAATCATCACCACTTGCACTCCCGCCTCCTGTACCGCCTGAATAGCGCTCACCGCCTCAGGCCGCACCTCATCACGAATACAAAGAATCCCCACTAAAGTCAGACCATGCTCCACGCTGTCCTGCTCACTGGTGCAAAGCGCCAACATACGGATGGCCTGCCTTGCCAGTTCCACCATACGGTAATCCAAGTTTTGTTTCATGCCGTCCGTCAGGGGTTGCCGTCTGCCTTCCCCATCCCAATAATAATCCGTGCTGAGCAAAAGTTTTTCCGGTGCCCCTTTTACCAAAAGTTTTTCCGTCCCGTCCGTAACTGCAGAACTGAATTTGTCCGCTGAATTGAAAGGGCAAAATTGCAACCTTTGCGGTACGGCAGTGCGATATTTGCCGATATAATCGGACAGTGCCTTCTCCGTCATATTACCGCCAAGAATGGCATCTTCCGTCACCGTAGCACTGGTATTGATAACGATATTTTCAAAAGTATATTGCTTAATCACTGCCGGCAACTGTTCAAATTTTTTGAACTCCTGACGGTCACCGGTGAGGAAATTCACCACTTCCAAATGACCTTTGGTAATAGTCCCCGTCTTGTCTGTAAAAAGCAAATTCAAACTGCCTGCGGTTTCAATACCCACCAGTTTCCGCACCAGCACATTGTCGTGCAACATTTTTTTCATATTCAAACTGCTGACAATGGCAATCATCAAAGGCAGCCCCTCCGGCACCGCCATTACAATAATGACAATCCCCACAATAATGGCACTGACCATATCTCCGCCGATAATCTGCATGGGCTGGGCAAAGTAATTTTCTTTTGCCAAATATTTTTCTATGAACACCGCCACCGCAATCAAAAAACCTGCGGCATAGCCAAATTTGGCAATCTGCTTGGCAAGATGTTCCAATTTGATTTTCAAAGGGCTGGGACGCTCCTCAATCTGCAATTCCTTGGTCAGCTGACCGTAAACGCTCTTGTCACCAACACATTTGGCAACCATCATGGCATCACCGCTGACCACCACGCTGCCACGGTAAAGCCGGTACTCATTGAGAAAATCTGTTTCCCCGTCCCATTGAAAATCAACAGGGGCAACAACCTTTTCCGCCTCATCACTTTCCCCGTCCAACGCGCTCTGGTCAAGACCCAAAGTGCCTTCCACCAGCACCCCGTCCACAGGAATCTTGTCACCGGCACCCAGCATAATCACATCACCAACCACCAGTTCGTCAATGCGGATTTGGGTCGGCTCGCCATCACGCCACACCCGGCAGAAGATACGGCTGGCCTCCTCCTGCAATTTTTGGAAAGCGGTTTCGTTGGAATATTCCGAGTAAGTGGAAACAAAAGTGGCAAGTAAAATTGCCACCAAAATACCCAAAACTTCCAGCCAGTCGCCATAACCCATGTAAGCAAAAAGACAATCTGCCAACAGGGCCACGATTAAAATTTCAATAATCGGGTCCCGCAAATTGTCCTTAAACTTATCCCAAAAAGTTGCCCGGGGCAAACTGGATAAAATGTTTTTCCCGTATAATTCCGCCGAGGCCTTCGCCTCGGCGGAAGTCAAACCATACTTCATACCTATGTTCCTTTTGGAAATTAAAAATTAAAAGTTAAAAATTGTGGTGGTATGTTCCATTGATTAGAATTATAAAGGTCCGTTCTATGCTGCCTTTTGGCTCCTTGGTGAAGGAGCTGTCGCCGATAAGTTTTTCGGTGGGCGACTGAGGATTGAGAAATTCGCAATATGCAATCACCCGTCTTGCCTTTCTATGTTCCTTTAGGCAAGCCACCCTCTTCACCAAGAGGGCCAATTCCGCTTTATGCCAATTTTCCTGCTATAATCACAGGAACATTTTACCATATTTGTTCTTTGCTCTTTGTTCTTTGACATTTATTCCAAGTATCAACCAAATTGCTCACCCCACCACCGACCTTAAAAACTGTGTCGGTCCCCCGCCCCTTTATGGGCGGACGAGAGTTCGCATAACCCCGCACACCTGAAACCCAAAATCTAATCACAGGAACATCTTACCACAATTACTCATTACTCATTACTAACTACTAATTCCCCTAAATCCTGATTCCTAATTCCTTTATCCTCTAACCTGATACCTCATACCTGAAACCTGAATTATTGAAGCTTCTGCTTCAATAACTGCTGCACCATCCCCGGATTTGCCTTGCCCTTGGACTTCTTCATAATTTGCCCTACCAAGAACCCGATTGCCTTATCCTTGCCTGCCTTGTAGTCCGCAACGGACTGCGGATTTTCCGCAATCGCCTCATCCACAAATTTTTCAATGGCACCCGTATCGCTCACCTGTTCCAAACCCAATTCCTTAACCAGTTGTTTCGGGGACTTGTCTTCCTTCAACATTTCTGCGAAGACCTTCTTTGCCAGTTTGGAACTCAACACATTATCCTTCAACAAATTGGTCAGCTCGCCCAAATGTTCGGCACTAACCTGGAACTCGCTGATTTCCTTGTTCTCGTTATTCAACCAAGCGGACACATCACCCAAAAGCCAGTTGGCAACCAGTTTCGCATCCTTGGACACAGCCACTGCCCTGTCAAAATATTCTGCCATGGCCTTTGTGGAAACAATCAGCCGGGCATCATAATCGGACAGGCCGAACTGCTTCATCAACCTTGCCTGACGCTGCACCGGCAATTCCGGCAATTCACTCTTAACCCGGTTAATCCAGGCATCGTCAATCTCCACCGGCACCAAATCGGGGTCAGGGAAATAACGGTAATCGTGGGCTTCCTCTTTGGAACGCATACTCAAAGTCACACCCTTCGCATCGTCCCAAGTACGGGTTTCCTGCACCACATGACCGCCGTCCTCAATAACTTCCTTCTGACGTTCCACTTCATATTCAATCGCACGCACCAACGCTTTGAAAGAATTTAAATTCTTAATCTCCGCACGGGTGCCAAATTCCTTTGAACCCTCCGGCATAATGGAAATATTGGCATCACAACGCAATGAACCTTCCTGCATCTTGCAGTCACACACATCCGTATATTCCAAAATCGCTTTCAAGTTTTCCATGTAAGCGCGGGCTTCTTCCGCACTCCGCATATCCGGTTCGGACACAATCTCAATCAAAGGCACCCCTGCACGGTTATAGTCCACCGCACTGCTGTCGGAAGTGGAAATGGTGGCACCGCTGTGTACCAATTTCCCCGCATCCTCCTCCATGTGAATACGGGTAATCCCGATCCGCTTTTCCTCACCGTTCACATTGACATCTATATGACCACGAAGGCAGATGGGCTCTTCCCACTGGCTGATCTGATAATTCTTTGCCAAGTCAGGATAGAAATAATTTTTTCTGTCAAACTTATTAAACTTTTGAATTTCACAGTTCAAAGCCAGACCCGCCCGAATGGCAAACTCCACCACCTGCTTGTTCAACACGGGCAAAGCCCCGGGCATACCCAAGCACACCGGGCACACATGGGTATTAGGCGTTGCCCCGAACTCTGTGGAGCAGGAGCAGAACGCCTTAGATTTTGTTTTCAGTTCAGCATGAACTTCCAAGCCGATAACTGTTGTATATTTAGCCATTATTTGTCACCTCCCAAAGGAGCAAGTTTTTTATGAAAATCCGTTGCCTGTTCATAGGTAAAGGCAGCACGCAAAATACTGCTTTCATCCAGCACCTTGCCAATCAGCTGCAGCCCCACCGGCTTGCCGTCCACAAAACCACAGGGAACGGAAATACCCGGCAGACCCGCCATATTCACAGGAATGGTGCTCACGTCCAACATATAAATGCTCAAAGGATCCATCTTGTCGCTGTAACTGAAAGTGGTAACAGGGCAGGTGGGGGTAAGAATTACATCCACCTTCTTGAAGGCATCTTCAAAGTCACGGCGGATCAAAGTTCTCACCTGCATTGCCTTGTTGTAATAAGCATCGTAGTAACCGCTGCTCAACACATAAGTACCCAACATTATGCGGCGGCGTACTTCTGCACCAAAACCCTCCGTGCGGCTCAACGCCGTCATCTCAGGAGCGCTGGCCGCCTCCATATTGCGGTAACCGTAACGCACACCGTCAAAACGGGCAAGGTTGGCGCTGGCCTCCGCTGGGGCAATGATGTAATAAGTGGTAACAGCATATTCCGTATGGGGCAGGGAAATATCCACCAAAGTAGCCCCCATCTCCTCAAACTTTTTGGCTGCCGCCATAACCGTATCCTTAACCTTCGGGTCAACACCTGCCTCAAAATATTCCTTCGGCAAACCAATCTTCATACCTTTTACATCGGGTACCAATGCCTTCGTAAAATCGGGCACTTCCACATCCAAACTGGTGGCATCGTGAACATCCTTGCCACAGATTGTGTTCAACACCAAAGCCGCATCCGTAACATCACGGGTGATAGGCCCAATCTGGTCCAAAGAAGAAGCAAACGCCACACAACCGTAACGGCTTACACGGCCATAGGTCGGTTTAATACCAACACAACCGCAGAAGGAAGCGGGCTGACGGATGGAACCGCCCGTATCACTGCCCAAACTCCAAATGGCTTCACCTGCAGCAATAGCGGCCGCACTGCCGCCGCTGGAACCGCCCGGCACACACTCTAATTTCCAAGGATTGTGGCTGGCACCAAAATAACTGGTTTCCGTAGTGGAACCCATAGCAAATTCATCCAAATTGGTCTTGCCCAGGAAAATTGTTTCATCCTTGCGGAGATTGGCAATAACATGAGCATCATAAATAGGAACAAAATTTTCCAAAATCTTGCTGGAACAAGTTGTACGCAAACCCAAAGTGGAAATATTATCTTTGATGGCGCCCGGCACACCTGCCAAAGCAGGAACTGCTTTACCGGCAGCCAACAAGTCGTCCACCTTTTTTGCCTGGGCAAGAGCATTCTCCCTGTCCAAAGTCACATAAGCATGAATCTCCTTTTCCACCTTATCAATACGCTCAAAAAGGGCATTGGTAAGTTCCACGCTGCTGATTTCTTTTTTGACTAATTTTTCGTGTGCCTCATGGGCTGTCAATTCATATAAACTCATTTACACCCCTCCGCCTATTCCAACACACGGGGAACCTTAAAGCCCCCATTATGCTCTGCCGGAGCATTCTTTAACGCCGCATCATGATCAACACCGGGCAAAGCCACATCCTCACGGAACACATTGCTCACGGGAAGCACATTGGCAGTGGGCTCAATACCCTTGGTGTCCAATTTTTGCAGTTTGTCCGCATAGTCCAAAATCTGATTGAACTGCTCTGTGAACTTATCCAGTTCCGCCTCAGGAACAGTCAACCGGCTCAACGCTGCGATGTATTTAACATCCTCTTTAGTAACCATCACAAATCTCCTTTTTAGAATATTTTTTATATTATACCACTATTAGCGATAATTCACAATTCATAATTCACAATGAAAGTAAAAAGTTCCTGTGATTAAAATAAGGGCAAAGGATTTAGGAATCAGGATTCAGGGAAAGTCCGCATAAAGCGAACTCTTGGCCCCTTGGTGAAGGTTCGCACTCTACCGCCTTCCCTGCTATAATCACAGGAACTATTTACCATATTTGGTCTTTGCTCTTTGTTCTTTGACGTTTATTTCCATAATTACTCATTACTAATTACTAATCTAAAAAAGCGGCTTTCGCCGCTTTTTTAGATTACCTGCTCCATCCGGGTTTGAACACATAACCACATTCCTGACAAACTACCTTATCATCCGGCACACTGGTATTCCCCATATTCCAACCGTAATCCTTTTTAATTTTCAGTTTGTCAGTCCCCAACCAAAAATTATGCTTGTTACTCTTTGTAACCAATTTGCTGCCGCCGCAGCGTGGACATTCCAACATTTTTCGCACCTCCTTAAAATTTTGTGAATAGTTTTCTCTTTTTGAGATGTATTTATGATAGCATAAGGTGCGGGTCAAATATGGTACAAGATGAAAATATTTTGATTTTTTCCCGCCATTCCCAAAACTATAGTTTTTTTACATCGTAACCATAAATAGTGGCAAAATCATTTTTCATGGAAATAGGAATCCAGCCATATTTCTCACAATTTTTCCGCATTTTCCCGGCACTTTTCAAACTGCCGTTTTCCCGTTCCGTGTCATCGCACAACACCGCAAAAGCCAAAGCACGGTGTCGGTTATTCATAACCGTATAATTGAACATTGCCATATCGCCCGAACCATTGCCAAAGGCAAGCACCGGACGGATGCCAATCTCCCTGTTAATAGCAATGATTTTGTTAAAATTAAGATTTTTGACAGCAAGTTCATTACCACGCATTATTTTTTCATTGCCGGCGGCACCATAAAAATATCTGCTGCTGTCAGAATTACCCATTCTCTCTGTTGTAATGCTGTGGTCACTGCCAATTATATTTTGGTATGGTATCTTCAACGGTTCGCAATAAACACGCATTTCATCCCTCTCGCTCCCCGTGACGATATATATGGAAAATTTATTGTTCCGCAGATAGGATACTATTTCAACCATTGGTAAAAAGAACTCTTCCCCAACTTTAAGATTGGTATAACCCTCAACCTTTTCAGTGGTTATATAGTGCCGTACATATTCCCTGTACTCTTCCGGAGTTTGCCACGCCAAACAATCCACATAGACCTGTTCCAATTCCTGCCGCACCTGTACCGGCATTGACCCTCCGGCAATAATTTCCCTCATTTGAGCCACTGCCTTTTCATTTTTACATTTTAAGGGTACATTGGGGTCTGCATTGCGATGTAAAAACATCATTCCTTCAAAATAATAGGGATTACGCTCACCTATCAAAGTTCCGTCACAATCAAACACCGCAACCCTCTCCGATACCGGGATAAAATTTTGGCTGTTGGGATTAACAACATCTTTAACATATTCAACCAAAATCTTTTTAGCATTTGATTCAGCAGTCCAATATTTAAAGTTCTTCTCCCGTTTGATATTTATTTTAGCTATGTCTTCCCGACACATAGCATCAGCCACAGGGCAAATGTTTGTAAGCAAATATAAAAATGTTAAGAAACCCAACAACAAATTTTTCATCCGTAATACTCCGTTTAATTTTTTTTATTATACCACAAAATGTGCTATGTGAAGTTAAAAGATAAAAACTTTAAGCTTAACGTTATGGTAAAAATTTCCTGTCATTATAATAAGGCCAAAGGATTTAGGAATCAGGATTCAGGGAAAGTCCGCATAACGTGAAACCTAATTTCTAATTTAATTTTCTGGAACACCCCACCACAATTACGCATTTCGCATTACGCATTATTATTACGCCCTTAACCCTTAGTCCTTAGCCCTTAACCCTAAAACACAATTCCTAATTCCGCATTATAAATTAAAAAAATTTTAAACCAATACCTACAAAATCAACAAAATTTTCGTCTTGTATATATAGGGGGAGATTTAGTTAGAAGTTAAAACCTTACCATCCCTAACCTCTAATCCCTAACCTCTAACCACTATTTATAGTCACAGGAACATTCTACCATAATTACTCATTACTAATTACTCATTACTCATTATACTTAACTCTCCGCTTTTAATTTTTTTAAACACATGGAAATTTCGTAATTTCCACATGGAAATTACGGAATTTCCCGCAAAAACACTTAACCCCAATTGTACCCATTTTGAAAAAATCAACAAAAAAAATTTTTTGAATTTTTTAACTGCGAACACTCGCAGCCAAAAATCGTAAGCAGTGAAAATTCCGTAATTTTCCCGGTAAAATTACGAAATTTTCACAAAAAAAGTGTTGCCACTATTGAACCTTTAATTAAATTTATCCCTTTCACCTATCCTTGCAAGATTAACAAGAACATCATCAATATTTACAATTTCAATTACTTTCCACTCGCCACTACTCATTTTTTCCATACGACAACGAATTTTCAATTCATCATCATATTTAGAAATCGCAACAAAAGAAACTATAGCATCTGAATCATGTTTAATTTCTTCTTTGAAATCTTTTACTGTAGCTTTTTTCTTGTCTGCTTTTGTCTCTTTCTTTTCATCACTCTTACCCTTATCTTTTTGTTCTATCGTTTCTTCATCAAATTCCTTTTGAATCATTGTTTTCAATTCAGAGGTATATTTTTCAACTACAGCCGGTTTCATAATTTGTGCAAAGCCAAGAATATACGGATTGTCCGAGTCAAATTCTTTTTGTTGTTTCATCAAATAAACAATTATTTTATCATATCCTTTATCTATGACCGAATGAAAATCAACATGTTGCTCTAACTGAATAATGTCCTTATTCTTAATCGCTTCACCAACTAATTTCAACGAATAAAGCGGTGTCTTAACAAAATAAAGAAAATAATAACCCAAAGCACAAGCAACTAATACCGCAACAGCAATTAGTGCCTTAACTGAATTCTTCATTTCATACCCCCTTAATCCTCAAAATCCTTAACCTATTACAATATGTCATACAATACTAATTTGTTATATGCTATGTGGCTTTCCTGCCTTTTACCTCAAAAATACCACATCTCTATGATATTCTAAGTTCCTTAATAAAACCGGTGTACAACGCAAATCAAAGCTTGTATTTTCATCTACATTCAAAATGTCCTTATCAGATTGTAACATGGTTTTAGATACAATTATTTTCCCATCATTTTTAAAAGAAATCAAACCCAAATCAAACATTTTATCGTAGATAGAATTTAATAACAATCCATTTTCTGCACTTAATCTTTCCTCATTGTCAGAAACTGACCAAGGTTTGATATGGCTGGCAATGAGTAACCTTGGATCAGCAATATGAGAAACAATGCAATTCTTATATTTTTCCAATACCCTCTTTCTAAATAATCCTTGACCTACCCTCGCTTTAACTATGGCATCTTTTTGCGTAACCGATAAACTCGTATCATCTTCTATTTCATCTACAATTAATTTTGCATCATCTGGAGAAACACATTTCAGATAACTTTGATATTGTTTTAACCCGTTACTATACATACTGTTACCCCTTGTGTTTTTCGCTTTAAAATCTTCGTTTTGAAGAATTAAAAATAACGCCAGTTCAAATTCAACTGCGTTCATCTCTTCCAAGGGTTTATTGATAACACCAATTTTCAACATATCTTTTGAAACCGCCCTAACAGCACCTTCGTAATGTCTTGCAGAACTTTCTGATATACTTACATGTTCAAAAAGAAAAGTATAAAATTCATTCAGTGCAATCATTTATTCCCCTCACTTTCAATATACTTCAAAACTTTATTCAAACATTTATCTAAATTTCTCTTTATCTCGTCATCCCAAAACCTAATAACAGTCCAACCATTATCCCTCAATGTTATCGTACATTCCAAATCCCGCTCTTTGTTTCTCTGTATCTTATTCTTCCAAAACTTTGTATTAGTCGCCACCTGACTGCCGTCACCGTCTTTGCCGTGCCAAAAAGTACCATCACAGAACACTGCAATTTTATATTTGGTAATGGCAATGTCCACCTGATAACCGCAAACCCTATAATTTTTGCGATACCTTATGGCCCTGTGCCACAACGCCTTTCGCAAAAGCAGTTCCGGCTTTGTGTCCGTGCTGTGTATCGCCGACATACATTTATGCCTTTGTGTTTTGGTTAATCTGTCCATAAATATTTTTTAGCAAACTACTCTTTCGTCATAAACGCAAAGCGTTTATGACAACTCCCCTCGCAATGAAAGGCAGCAAATGAACTGCAAAAGACGAGGGTAATGCGAAATCAAGTTTTCAGATTTTGCACACACGGTGTGCAAAATGTTTTACTGCTATCCAAACTCTTCTTTATCCCATCAACCCAAAACCTTAAAATTTCCCAACTATTTTCCCATCCTCTGACAACAATTTCCCTAATTCTTCCTTTGAGGGCAAAACCGTTTCATATTTACTGGCATAAATCTGCAAATTGTCCTCCGGCAAAGTCATTTCCACCACCGCATCATTTTTGTCTTTGCAAAGCACAATGCCTATAGTCGGATTTTCTTCCGGTAATTTAACTTTGCGGTCATAGTAATTAACATACATTTGCATTTGTCCAATATCCTGATGTTTCAGTTCCCCAATTTTCAAATCAAACAATACAAAACACCTGAGCAATCTGTTGTAGAAAACCAAATCAATACGGAAATGCTCTTCTTCAAATGTGAACCTTTGCTGACGACCAACAAAAGTAAAACCCCGTCCTAATTCCAAGAGAAATGTCTGCAAATTGTCAATCAGTCGTGTTTCAAGTTCAGTTTCCGAATATACTGGCATTTCCGGCAATCCCAAAAATTCAAAAACATAAGGATCTTTAACAATATCATCCGCCTTTTCAATAAGCTGACCAACCGCAGAAAGTTGTTTCACTTTATCCTTGTCGGTGCTCAGAAGCAGCCGTTCGTACAGAGAACTATCATATTGACGCTTTAACTCCCTCAAACTCCAGTCATTTTTATATGCTTCTATTTCGTAAAACCGTCTCTCTTCCACATTAGTAATCCGCATTAATTTCAAATAATGAGACCAAGTTAAACAGAATTTCCCACTTGCAGTTTTATTCTTCGTATTTCCAGATTGGACAGACGGTGTCTGTCCAATCTGTTTTCCGCTATTTGTTAATTGAGATGCTACAATTTCATCTTTTGAATAGACCAAATAAAACTGACGCATTTGCTTCAGATTAGAAAATGAATACCCTCTTCCAAATTTTCCAATCAAATACTCTGCTAAATTCCGAAGAACATACTTGCCATATTCAGCCCGTATTTCACCCTTCTGTTCCTCCTCAACAATCATTCTGCCTATGTTGTAATAAGCATAAATCATTGCAAGATTAACCGCAGTTTTGGCTTGTTCTTTTGCATTCTGCAAAATCTCTGCAACATTCGCATAAAAATTATTCAATTCGCCATCCATTTCCCTCACGCTCCAAAAGCTTATTTTTACATTTATCCAAACTTCTCATTATCTCATCATCCCAAAATCTTAAACCCTCATCCCGTAAAATGATTGTACATCCCAAATATCCCTTTTGTTCCTATACACCAACAATCAACTTACTGATAACTGTTAATCACCTTTTCTACCTGTGCAATCAGTTCATCCTTGTTCGGAATTACATAAGTATATTTGGAAGCAAAAATCGTATTTTGCAATCCTCCAAGTGCATATTCTGCCTGTAATTCGTCTTTGTCCGTACATAAGATTATGCCAATAGGCGGATTATCACCTATTTCATTAACTTCCTTAGCATAATAATTTAAGTACATGTTTAGTTGTCCGATTGCCTCTGGCATTAGTTTTTTCGTCTTGAGTTCTATCAATACATAACAATGGAGCAATTTATTATAGAATACCATATCAACATAATAATGCTCATTACCCAAAGTTACCCGCTGTTGAGTACCCACAAACATAAAGCCCCGTCCTAATTCCAAGAGAAATTTTTCAATATGTTGTACCAAAGAATGTTCCAAATCCGTTTCTAAAATTGGTTTGTTTTCCGGTAATCCTAAAAATTCAAAAACATAAGGATCTTTAATGATTTTCTCCGGAGAGTCCGTTTCAACTCCATGTTCTGCCAGTTCAAGCAGCGTTTGCTTGTTTGCTTCTCCCTTGGATAAAAGCAAACGTTCAAAGAGAGAAGTTGCAATTTGTCTTTTCAGTTCCCGCACTGACCAATTTGCTTTGACACATTCTTTTTCATAAAATCCCCGCCTGTCCTTATCACTAATAAGCAGCAACTCACAATAATGAGACCATGTCAATTTAACAGACACTGTCTGTTGAATGTCATAGTTGATATAAAATCTTCTCATAAATTGCAAATTGGATACCGAAAATCCCTTGCCCAATTCCTCCGTCAGTAATTTAGAAAGTTCTTTCAGTGTCTGTCTGCCGTATTCCGCCCTATCGGGTGACTTCTGCTCATATTCCACAATAATTCTGCCAACTTGCCAATATGCTTGCAAAATTTGGGTGTTCACTTCCCTAACAACCTGTTTACGTGCTGTTTCTATCACATTTTTTATCTCAGCGATGATATTGTTATTTGTAATCTGGGAAGTTTCAATTATTTTGCAACTGTCCTGAACAATATCAGCAGAACTCAAATATTCAGATTTAACAGATTTCATAACTTAAATCCTCCGCAACCCATCCACACATTTATCCAAACTTGCTGCCGCAAACTACCCCGCCGTCATAAACGTAAAGCGTTTATGACACCTCCCCTCGCAATGCGAAGCAAAAATAAATATAGATATTATACCATAAAAACCCAACAAGATAAAACAAAAATTATATTTTAATCCTGCAATTAATGATTTTCATCCCTTTTTGGGTTGTAAAATCAAAACTCATGTCTATTATATATTGTGAGGACAAAAATTTTTATAATTTCAAATTCAAAGTAAAATAGCATTTACTGCTGTTTTATTTTTTTATACGCTCAATCTCATAGTGAGAGTTGGGTAGATCTCATAGTGAGATTGACACTCACAAAATAATTTCCGTTTTGCTTTTTGCTTCAACATCAAAATGATATCATACTGACCATGGTCTGATATCATTTTGGTCCTTGCAGCCAAAGAAAAACGCCAGTGCAATCCCACTGGCGTCTTCCTAACCGGCGACTTCCTATCCTCCCGGGCCGCTTCCAGCCAAGTACTTTCGGCGTTTAAGGGCTTAACTACTGTGTTCGGCATGGGAACAGGTGGAACCCCTTAGCCATCACCACCGGATTTTTTTC
>JAZLLX010000063.1:0-7372 GCA_045598345.1 Acidaminococcaceae bacterium
CAAACTGCATCAGTTTGGCAGTACATTCACGAACCTGTGCCACACTGCCCGCCGCAGAATCAATCTCCGCATTATACATGGTCTGTATGGAATCAATTACCAAAATTTTCGGATTCATCTGACTGGTCTGCATTAGGATACCGTCCAAATCCGTAGCCGTCATCACAAAAAGTTTGTCGCTGCTGCCGCCCAACCGCCTTGCCCGAAGCGCCGTCTGTTCCTCGCTCTCCTCGCCGCTGACATACAGAGTGGTTATACCGTTCTTGGCAAAATGAATACCGGCATCCAACAAAATCGTACTCTTGCCGATGCCCGGCGTACCGCCCAAAAGAATCAATGAACCCGGCACCACACCGCCGCCTAATACACGGTCAAACTCCCGAATGCCTGTGGACATTCTTTCCGTTTCCATCTCCACAATCTTGTTCAAGGGTTTGGGAACCGCCCTGTTGGCATCCGTGGGCAAATAGGTCTTCTGCAATTTTTCCGGCACGGGTATTTCTTCCACCAAAGAATCCCAAGTGCCGCAGGCAGGGCATTTGCCCAGCCACTTGGCCTCCACATGCCCGCAATTTTGACAAACAAATTTCGTTTTACTTTTTGCCATTTTTTACACTGACTTTCTTTCCCTTGGGGGCAGGAACTTCAATCTTAATCTCCACCGGGGCAACCCTTTTGAAATTCAGAACGCCCTTCTTCACTGTGGCTACGATTTCATCCCCCTCCTTGAACTTGCCTTCCAGACACAAATCGCTCACCGGATCTTCCACCAATTTCCGCAAAGCCCGGCGTAAGGGTCTTGCCCCATATTTCACATCCCTGCCTTCTTTTAACAGCAAGTCCCTGGCCCGTTTGTCCATTTTAATGCTTAGGCCGCTATGTGCCATTCTCTTGTTCAAATCCTTTAACAACAGGTCCACAATCTGTTGCAACTCTTTTTCGTTCAAGGGGTCAAAGACCAGCACCTCATCCACCCGGTTCAAAAACTCAGGACGGAACAGATGTTTGATCTCCGCCAGCACCATATTCTTCTTGGCAGAAAGTTCCGATTCCACGGAAGGGGTAAAGCCCAAAGGATTGTTGTTCATCAATTTTTGCGCCCCCGCATTGGAAGTCATAATCAGCACCGCATTGCGGAAATCCACCGTTCTCCCCTGACCGTCCGTCAGCCGTCCGTCTTCCATAATTTGCAAAAGTACATTGAATACATCCGGGTGTGCCTTCTCTATTTCGTCCAGCAAAACCACACAATAAGGTTTCCGCCGTACCGCATCCGTCAACTGACCGCCCTCGTCATAACCAACATACCCAGGAGGAGCCCCAATCAAACGGGCAGTGGTATGTTTCTCCATATACTCGCTCATATCAAAACGAATCATGGCACGCTCATCGCCAAACAATTCTTCCGCCAAGGTTTTGGCAAGTTCCGTCTTGCCAACGCCGGTGGGACCTAAAAAGAGGAAAGAACCCACAGGCCGTTTCGCATCCTTAAACCCTGCCCGGCTGCGGCGGATGGCCCGTGACAATGCCGTCACCGCCGCATCCTGGCCGATGACCCGCTCGTGCAATCTCTTCTCCAACTGCAAAAGACGCTGGCTTTCCATTTCACTTAATTTGCCCACTGGCACACCGGTCCAACTGGACACCACCTCTGCCACGGCGTTCACATCAACAACCGTACCCTTGCCGGACATACGTACCCGTGAGCATGCCTCATCCATCACATCTATTGCCTTGTCGGGTAAATTCCTGTCAGAAATATATCTGTCCCCCAGTTCCACCGCCGCATGAATTGCTTCTGGAGTTATTTCCAAATTATGGAATTTTTCATAACGCCCCCGCAACCCCAAAAGCATCGCTTCCGCCTCCTGTGCCGTAGGTGTTTTAATCAGCACCGGCTGGAAACGCCGTTCCAATGCCGCATCTTTTTCAATCCTTTTGCGGTATTCCGCCGTAGTGGTGGCGCCAATGATTTGCAAATGCCCCCGTGCCAAAGCAGGTTTCAACATATTGGCGGCGTCCAAACTGCCCTCCACGCTGCCAGCCCCGATGATGGTGTGTATCTCGTCAATGAAGAGAATAATATTCTTCTTTCCCTCCACTGTGTCAATCACCTGTGCCAGCCGTTCCTCAAATTCCCCGCGGTACTTGGCGCCTGCCAAAAGCATTCCCATTTCCAAACTGAAAATTATTTTATCCTTCAAAAAGTTCGGTACATCGCCTTTAACAATCCGTTGTGCCAGCCCCTCTGCAATAGCGGTCTTTCCGACCCCCGCCTCACCGATAACCACAGGATTGTTTTTCGTACGGCGGCACAAAATTTGAATCAGCCGTTCCACTTCCTTTTCCCTGCCAATAACCGGGTCGGAGTTGCCTTTCTTCACCGCCTCATTCAAGTTTCTGCCGTATTGGGATAACAACGCTTCCGGATTTTCAATCTGCGTTCCGTCATCATCACAATTTGCATGAAGCAACTCATCAAAGAAATTACCGTCGGACTTAATGGCGGCAAGGTCTTCCCGCACCATGGAAAGCATTTCCAAATACTCATGAATTTTTTCATATTCTATGCCCATTTTTTTCAGCACATTGCAGGCAATACCATCACCCGCCTGCAAAATGCCCACCAGCAGAAAAGCGGAGTTCATCAGTTTCAAACCATGTTCCTTGGCGCTGTATGCCCCCTGGCTCAAAGCCAAAGCGGCACGCTGGGAAAGAGTGGGGACTTTCCCCTTGTTACCCCCCACATCCAGCCAGGGTTCCAATTCTTTTTTCAACTGCTCAATATCGCAAAGTTCCTGCAAAATCCCGTAACCCTGGCAATCCTTGGTCTGCAAAATCGCCCACAGCAAATGCTCCGTGCCAATATTCTCCGCCCCCAAATCACAGGCCTTCCCTGCCGCCACGGACATCACCTTTGCCATCTGTTTGGTCATGGGCACAGTCCCATCCACCGGGTCATTATCATTTTCCTCAATAAAAAGAGGCATGGGTTTCAGATTCCGCAAAAGTTTTTCCAAATACGCCTTGGCGGCATCAGGACTGATCAACCCCTGAGCAATAGTGCGTGGCAAAAACTCTTTGGCACATTCATTGCACAACCACTTATCTATTTTCTTGCCGCCCGCCACCATAACCATATGGGCTACGGCCTGACGCTTATGACATTGCTGACATAACATAATTATCTGCCCTCCATTGCTTTCAACGCATTTTCCAAAAATCTCTGTTTTTGCAATTCGCTGCCCGTCATATTTTGCAAAACATAATGCAAAAGCCGTGCCTCCCTGCCGTTCACCCTGCCACGCAAATGCAGCATGCTCAGCAGTTCCAAACTGGTGGGCTCATCCCCCGGCTCATTCCTCACAATCCGTACGAAGCCGCCGCTGCCCCGGCGGGACTCCACCACAAAGCCACGCTCCGGGGTGAAACGGGTACTGATTACATAACTGATTTGGCTGGGGGCGCAGTTCAAGGTCTCCGCCAATTCATTACGCTGCACCAGTGCCTCCGCCTCCTGCATCAACTCGTTCAATATAAAATTCTCAATATTGTCCGCAATATTTTTCATAACAACCTCTTTCTTTTTTTCTACCTTTCATATTGTACAACTCATATTGTTCAACTATTATATTTGACTTTTTGACTTTTTGCAAGAAAAATTTTATTGAGTTGTAATTTATTATGGTGTAAAATATGTTGGGGTTTAGAGATTAGGGGTTAGAGGTTAGGGAAAGTCCGCATATTGCGAACTTTAGGCCCCTTGGTGAAGGGGCTGTCGCCGATAAGTTTTTTCGGTGGGCGACTGAGGATTGATAACTTGTCTGCAATGCGGACTGTGCAACCACCCGTCTTGCCCTTCTATGTTCCTTTAGGCAATCCACACTCTTTAGAAAGAGGGCAAGAGTTCGCACTCTGCTGACTTTCCTACTATAATCAAAGGAACTTTTTACCATAACTTTAAGTTTTAAGTTTTTATCTTTTCATTAGCTTCAGCGTAATTGCTCACCCCACCACCGCCAACACGCTCCCATAGGCGGTCCCCCGCCCCTTTAGGTGCGGACGAGGGTTCGCACTCCACCAACATTCCTGAAACCTGACACCTGATACCTGTAACCTAATTATAATCACCGGAACATTTTACCATCATTCTTAATTCTTAATTATAATCACAGGAACATCCTACCATATTTGTTCTTTGCTCTTTGTTCTTTGACATTTAATTTTTGAACCCCCACCGTTTAATTTATAACTTCTAACTTACAACTTATAACTTTTAGAAAAGGAACACCAAACACTATGAAAAACAACCATTTCTTCGGCTTTTTGATTCTGCTCACTGCCGCCTTTATCTGGGGCACCAGCTTTATCGCCCAGGCCGGAGCGGCACAAGTAATAGAGGCCTTCACTTTTAACACTGTCCGCAGTCCTATGGGGGCAATTATTCTTGTCCCCGTCATTATGTGGATGGACAAAAAGGCGGGCCGCCCCATCGGTTTTTTTGACAGTCCTGACCCGGAAGAACGCAAAACCCTGTTGAAAGCAGGCATTATCAGCGGCTTCTTTATGAACGCCGGCATCTTTTTCCAGACCATCGGACTCTATACCACAACCATTGCCAAAAGCGGCTTTCTCACCGCCCTGTATGTTATTTTGGTGCCTATTTTAGGCGCCGTTTTCTGCAAAACCATTGTACGAAAAGTGGAGTGGCTGGCCGCCTTCATCAGTTGTATCGGTATGTATTTTATCTGTATCAACGAAGGTCTTTCCATTGACATGGGGGATATCTACACCATTCTCTGTGCCTTTGGCTATGCGGGACAGGTGCTGACCATCGGCGTTTATGCCGGCAGGGTGGACGGCATCAGGATGAGTTTTATCCAGTTGGCCGCCTCCTCCGTTATGAGTTTTATTGGCATGGTGCTTTTTGAAAGCCCCTCCTGGCAAGCCATCCAGTCGGTTATGTGGGAACTGGTATATGCCGGCGTACTTTCCAGCGGCATTGCCTATACCTTGCAAATTGTAGGGCAGGCCTATGTAAGTGCCCCCACCGCAGTAATCACCCTATGTCTGGAAAGTGTGTTCGCCCTGTTAAGCGGCATAGTATGGCTCCACCAAATCCCAACTTTCAGGGAATTAGGCGGCTGCTCCCTGGTCTTCATCGCCGTACTCATGGCCCAAATCCCCACCATAATGCAGGGCAGAAAATAAATAAAAAATATTCTAAATCTTCTTACAAACCAAAAATGCTTACGGTCAAAAGCCATAAGCGTTTTTTTTAATATATACCATTTTTCAACGCCAAATTCCAATAAGATATATTAGCTGATTTTCCACCATTTGTTATCCCGCATTAATCCCCAACTGCTCCTCGCATCCTACAAACACATCGTCATATATAAAGGCAAATGAACAACTCCGTCCTTTTCAAACACGTCC
Source organism: Acidaminococcaceae bacterium (assembly GCA_045598345.1). Taxonomy (GTDB): domain Bacteria; phylum Bacillota; class Negativicutes; order Acidaminococcales; family Acidaminococcaceae; genus Phascolarctobacterium_B. The sequence goes on from JAZLLX010000063.1 coordinate 5,440, forward strand.
CTTGGGGAAAGGATATAACTTCTGCCCAATTTGTCAGAAAAACGGGAAACCAACTTGTCCAAGGAAACATGTCTGGATGAAGATGCAGATTTCACCTCCACAGGGCATATCTTTTTCCCCTGCCTTATGAGGAAATCAATTTCCAGCGAATTTTTTCTGCTCGTTGCATCCTTTCTTGAATAGAAAAACAACCTTTTACCGTGACATCTGAGTTCCTGTGCCACAACATTTTCCATCAGCATTCCTTCATTAACATTCAACTTGTCAAACAGCACTGCCCGATACAGTTCATTCTCAGTAAAATCCTCATCCATAAAAGCCATTGTAACCAACAGGCCGGTATCACCCATATAACATTTTTGCGTTGTGCAGTCCCTGCTCATGGACAGCCCCACATTTGGATCCGTAGCATTAAAACAAGTGTTGACAATCATTGCTTCCTTCAACCACATAAAAGCACTGTTGTACTCCCTGTACCTTGCCCGTTTGCTTATATCTGCCAAATTATATTTTTTATCCTTTTTCGTCAGTTGACCGGGAATAGCGTCAAATATGCTCATTACCTTTTCCTCATATCCTCCGGCAAATTTTGTTATGTCTTTTCTGTAAAGATTCAAAATTCTTTTCTTGGCCTCATCCGCCGCCGAAAAATCCTGATTTTCCAAATACGCATTGACCGACTGGGGCATCCCGCCCACCAGCATGTACTGCCGGAAATCATTCATTATGCGGCGATGTGTTGCCTGTCCAAGTTCTGTCAAATTTTCATAATGTTCCCGCAGCGTTTCCGCCGTAACACCATCCCCCATAGCCCATAGAAATTCCTCAAAATCCAAAGGATATAAATTGATTTGTTCTTCCTCCGAAGGAATAATGATATCCTTGGTATTCTGTCTCAGGCCGATAAGGGAACCTGTTTCCACATAGTCATAACGTCCGTCAGCCACCAAATATTTTATCATCTGCCTTGCAGGCGGAAATTGCTGGATTTCATCAAACACAATCAGGGTGTTCCTTGGCAGAAGTTTAGTGCGGTAATAAGAACCCAATTTGGCAAAAAACAAATTCAAATTAGAAGTATCATGCAAAAATATTTCCTTAACTTCCTGTCCAGCATTACCAAAGTCAATAATTATATAACTTGCATATTCATTCTTAGCAAATTCTTCAACAATAAAACTTTTGCCGGTACGGCGTGCCCCGCATACCATTAAAGCCGTATGCCCCTTGCTTTTTTCTTTCCAGTCACAAAACTGCCTGTAAATCTTTCGTTTGAGCATTTTACAATTCTCCTTTTCACGAAATTGCAGATAGATTATAATCCTTTTGTCACGAAATTGCAAGTAATTTATAATCGTTTTATCACGTAATTGCTCATAGCAGTTATGAGATGCCCCCTGCCTAATGCGAACTTTTTCCGCCCCAGGCGTGGGGCGGGGGACCACACGAAGTGTGGTGGTGGGGTCGCTCTCGCCGACAAGAATAAATGTCAAAGAACAAAGAATAAAGAGCAAATATGGTAATATGTTCCTATGATTAGAATAAAAAAAGTCCGCATAATGCGAACTTTTTTCCCTCTTTCTTAAAGAGGGGGACCGCTTGCGGTGGGAGTTTTTGCATTATGCGAAGCATTCATAAACTTCTAACTTACAACTTCCCTCGTAAGGTGCGGGTTTCAAACCCGCCCGTACTTTCTTCTCTTATCGCCTGTTCTTCGGGCAGGTTGCAAACCTGCCCCTACGAATAAATATTCTAATTACAGGAACATAAATAGCCCCCGCCCTTGCGGGGGCTGTCGCTTTTAGGAACGTGGTTGCGACTGGGGGTGCGGATTACACAGAAAACTTGTCACTCTGTGCTGACATTGTGCAAAGCGATGCTTTGCCCGGGTGCGGAACCTTGCCTACGGCAAGAACCCGTCCCCCTACAATCT
>JAZLLX010000064.1:0-3673 GCA_045598345.1 Acidaminococcaceae bacterium
TAAAGGGACTGATTTTAGAAATATAAGCGAGGACGATGTGCAAAAAGCAGTAGATGAGATAAATAATCGACCAAGAAAAATGCATGATTGGAAATCTGCTTTTGAAGTTTTTAGTGTTGCACTTACTTGACAATCTGCCGACCGACACAGTTTTGAAGGTCGGTGGTGGGGTCGCTTACTACGATAAGAATAAAGACCAAATAATCAAAGACCAAAGAGAAAATATGAAAAAAAAGTTCCTGTGATTTGTTATATAATCACAGGAACTTTTTACTATCATTCTGCATTCCTAATTCATAATTCTTAATTAACCCATAACCCATACCCTTAGCCCTTCTACCCTTGCTCTGTTTCATAGGGCCAGGCGGTCATGCCGCCTTCCAAACTGTAGACATCATATCCCATTCCACGAAGCATTAACTCTGCTTCATATCCTCTCAAATCAATGAGGCAACTGGTGACATATTTTTGTTTCTTGTCCGTCAAAATACTTGCGGCCTTCTCACGGATTTCTGTCAAAGGAATGTTCACAATATTGGCACATCCTGCAATCCGTTTTGCTTTGTATTCGGCAGGGGTACGCACATCCACCAGAGTATAACCTGGGTCAGTTTTCAGATTTTGCCATTGAGGTGCGGAGATGCCGCGCAACCTGCCTTCAATTTTATTGAGCAGTACATTGGCGGCGGTGGCGATGTTATCAATGGGGCCGTTAAAGGGTGGGGCATAGGCCACATCAATATTGCTCAGTTCCTCCAAAGTCATACCTTTGGTCAGGGCAATGGCAAGGGTGTCCAGACGTTTGTCCACACAGCCAAAACCTACGGCCTGGGCACCAATTACCCGATGGGTTTTCCTGTCTGCAAAAAGTTTGAGAATAATCCGGTTGGCACCGGGCATATAACCAAGCCGGTCAAAGCCGGGAACCGTAACGCTTATTACATCCATATCTTTGGCGGCGGTACGGCGGTTCAGTCCTGTGCTGCCGGCCTGTAAATTCATTACCTGGCAAATGCCGGTTTGCAATACACCGGGGAATTGTACATTATCCCCTGCCAAAAAGTCCGCAATAACTCTGCCATGTTTGTTGGCAGTGCTGCCCATTGGGGCGAATACTTTGGAGTTGTTGATTAAATTGGTGTTTTCGGCACAGTCCCCGGCGGCAAAAATATCCGGGTCGCTGGTTTGCAAATGGGCATTGACTTGAATAGTGTTTTTAACGCCCAATGCAAGACCTGCCTCTTTTGCCAGTTCAGTGTTGGGTTGTACACCAACTGCTACAATCACCATTTGTGCAGGGAAGGAGTTTTTATCCGTTTGAATGGCTTCAACCCTGTCTTTGCCTAAAATGGCAAGAGTTCTTTCCCCAAGATGGAAATTGATGCCGGAGTTTTTCATTTGCAAAAGCATCCAGTCGGAAAGTTCCTTGTCCAGCATTTGGGGCAGGATTTGCTCCTGCAATTCAATGAGATGAACATTCAGACCAATTTGCAGGAAGTTCTCCGCCAGTTCCATACCAATCAGGCCGGCGCCTACAATGGCCACATCTTTTACTTGATGTTTAGTAAGTTCTTCTTTGACCGCCAATACATCCCAGGGAAACCAAAAACTGTGGACACCGGGCAAATCTGAACCTGGCACATTTAATTTTGTGGGGGTGGAGCCGGTAGCAAGAATGAGTTTATCATAAGGGAAAACTTTTTCTTCTTTGGAAATTAAGTCCGTAACATAGACGGTCTTTTCCTTGCGGTTGATTTTGGTGGCAAGGTGACGGGTAAGGACTTTTACGCCCTTCACTTTGGCAAAGAAATCCACGTCCCGCTTGCCGTGGGGGCCGCTGTCAAAGGCGGCAAAATTCTTTACCACGCCGCCAATATAATAGGGGAAACCGCAGGCACCATAGCTGACTTCCGCCCCCCGTTCAATGACAACAATATTTGCTGATTTGTCCCGCCGTCTGAGCCGGGCAGCGGTTTTCATGCCGGCAGCAACTCCGCCGATGATGAGAATGTTTTTTTGCATAGCAACCTCCTTTTGATTAATTAGTAGTTAGTAATGAGTAATGAAAAATTGTGGAAAAATGTTCCTGTGATTATAATTTGGGGTTTCAAGTGTGCGGGGTTATGCGAACCCCCGTCCGCCCATAAAGGGGCGGGGGACCGCCTACGGGAGCGTGTTGGCGGTGGTTGGGTGAGTAATTAGGTTGTCGCTAATGAAAAGATAAAAACTTAAAACTTAAAGTTTATAAATTTTTCGCATAGTGCAAAAACCCCCGTCTGCCCCTGTGTTCCCAACCCCCTTCGCCACTTCGTGGCCCTCTTCCCCCTCTTGGGGGACGCAAGGGCAGCCACTCTCTTTTAAAAGAGGGAAAATAAGTTCGCATTAAGCGTACTTCCTAACACCTGATAACTGATTTTCAAACAAAATTATACCACATTCTTTGTTTTTATGATATAATATTTCCATCAAAATTTGGAGGTGAAAAAATGGCTGAGAAAAAAACTTATGAAGAAATGTTGCAGTTGGTCAGTGAGTTGGCAATCAATAATTTCAAGTCCGGCTATAACTGCACGGAATGTGTATTTTTGGCTTTGATTGATTCCGGTGCTTTGCCCGTTCCCAGAGAAACCGTGAAAATGGCAATTGGCTTTGGCGGCGGTATTGGCTGCAGCGGTGAAACCTGTGGCGCACTGAGCGGAGCCATTATGGCAAACGGAGCGGTTCATGGCCGCCTGGGATGGGAAACGGAAGACCCCATGCAGCGTGGCAATGATGTGGCCGGCAAATATTACCGCCGGTATAACGCAATGGTACATGAATTTGAAAAAGCCAATGGTGCGGTAAGTTGCAAGGGCATCAGCGCACCCTTTGGCGACTGGAACTGCAAGGACAGAAAAAAATATTGCATGAAAATGATTGGTGCAACTGCCCAAATGGCATACAAATACCTGCAGATTCCTAATGAAGAAGCATTCAAGATTCCCTATGGATTTAATATGCACGGGCTGGAGTGATTAATGCGAAATTCGTAATTCGCAACGCGTAACTGTGGTAAGATGTTCCTGGGATTATATTTTGGGTTTTGGGTGTGCGGGGTTATGCTAACTCTCGTCCGCACCTAAAGGGGCGGGGGACCGTCTAAAGGAACATAGAAAGACGGTGGTGGGGTGAGCAATTACGCTGTCGCTAATGAAAAGATAAAAACTTAAAGCTTAAAGTTATGGTAAAATGTTCCTGTGATTATAGCAGAATGGTAGGCATAAAGCGAACTTAAGGCCCCTTGGTGAAGGGGCTGGCAGCGATAGGAACATAGGCGGCTGACTGAGGATTGGGAACTACGCACTATGCGAAAGTACCGCTTTAATCGCCACCCTCAGTCAGTTGCTACGCAACTGCCAGCCCCCTCCAGGGGGCACGAGAGTCAGCATTGTGCGGACTTTTTTTATTCTAATCACAGGAACTTTTTACCATAGTTTTAAGATTTAAGTTTTTAACTTTTAACTGATTTGATGTTCCTGTGATTATAGCAGGGAAGTTGGCAGAGATTGTAGGGGGACGGGTTCTTGCCGTAGGCAAGGTTCCGCACCCGGGCAAAGCATCGCTTTGCACAATGTCAGCACATAATGACAGGGTTTTCTGCGTAATCCGCACCCCCAGTCGCCCACCGAAAAAA
>JAZLLX010000065.1:0-1002 GCA_045598345.1 Acidaminococcaceae bacterium
GTTGATTTAAATGCTAAAACGGTTTCTGCTACCGGTAAAATTACTGCTTCCAATGGTGATATTACTTTAACCAAACCTGCCGGGGCAATCAGTGCGGAATTTGATGAATTACAGGCAAAAAATATTAATCTGAGTGGCAACAAAATTACTTTGAACAAATCTCTTAATGCGGGCAAGATTGATGTTTTAGGCGATGGGGTGGTTTTAGCCAAAGGTACAATTACAGGTACTGATGTTGTTACCTTGAAGGGCGGCACTATCCTTACAGCCCAAGAGGACGTTCGGGGCGCAAAAGTTATTTTGTCAGGCGGCACCGTTATGGCAGAGAAGGGAATAACTTCTACAACTGGTGCTGTTTTGGTGGGAACAGACGGAAGTGCTGATGCGGCAATAAGCACCGGAACTTTTGCCGGTAATATTACGGCCGCAGACGGCATTACTATGCGTAGTACAGGAAACATAGTGTTCGGTGGAGATGTTAAAGCCGTTAAGGGAAATATTGACTTACAGAATGCAGGACTGACTTCCAACAATAAAGATATCCGTGCCACAGAAGGTAATATTGAAATCACTGGCACAGGGGATGCGAATTTACATACTGTTTATGCCGGCGGAAATATTACTATGGATTTTGCCGGACAAAATGTTGAGTTTGATAATGCAATCCAATCTGGTGGTGCAAGCGGTATTACTGTTACTGCCAAGAATATTAATGCTTCCGCCACTACTTCTACGCTTACGGCAAATAATAGTGGGGCAATTACTTTGAACGCTTCCGAAACACTTTCATTGAAAGGTGCGGTGGAAGCGGCAGGCAATGTTATTATGGATGCCAAGAAAGTTGAAGGAATTGGCGCCATTACTGCTCATGGTGGCAGTATTGTCCTGAAAGAAAATGCCAATGCGGATACTGCGGAATTTAATGATTTGTCGGCAGGCAATTTGATTAAATTGGAAGGCAAGAGCATTACTGCCAAAAAGGATCTTTCTACCAATACGGTA
>JAZLLX010000066.1:0-2642 GCA_045598345.1 Acidaminococcaceae bacterium
AGGGATATACACAGCGGATGACAAGGAACAGGCCACGGACAGGATGGGGGAATACCTCAGGAAATGGTATTCAAAATATCCGAAATTATGGGAAAAAATGTATGACCCGGAAGAACTTTTTGCCTTTATGATATTGCCGGAAAGGATAAGGAAAAGTTTTTATACAACAAATGCGTTGGAAGGGCTGAACAATCTTCTGAAGCGGCATACAAGAAAAAAGGAGATGTTTCCCAATGAAAACTCAATGGAAAGATTTGTCTGTGCAGTATATGAAAACTATAATGAAGGACAATATTTTAAGTCCGCCCTTGCGTTTGAAGAAACGAGTATAGAAGTCAGTCAAATTTTTGATGAAGTATATGGTGTCGGACTAAATCTTGAAGAAAACATTTACACATAATTCTTGACAGGACCAAAATTTGTTTGGAAAATATGAGGTAATTTCTTAAAGTTTTTAATTTCAAGAAAAGAGATTTTGTGGTATAATTATTTCAGGTTAAGGGATAAAGGAATTAGGAATCAGGATTTAGGGGAATGATATAATGCGTAATTCGCAACGCGTAACGCGTAACTGTGGTAATATGTTCCTGTGATTATATGATTAGGTTTTCAGGTGTGCGGGGTTATGCGAACCCTCGTCCGCACCTAAAGGGGCGGGGGACCGACACAGTTTTTAAGGTCGGTGGTGGGGTGAGCAATTAGGTTGTCACTAATGAAAAGATAAAAACTTAAAGTTTAAAGTTATGGTAATATGTTCCTGTGATTATAATTAAATTCCCCCTTCCTTTTGGGAGGGGAGGGCCGATACTGGAACGTGGACCGGCGGGGTGAGCGATTAGGTAGTAACAAGTATTCTGCGTAATCCGCACCCCCAGTCGCCTTTCTGTGTTCCTATAGGCGCCAGCCCCCGCAAGGGCGGGGGCTACTGTAGTTATAAGTTATAAGCTTAAAATTTTTGAATGCTTCGCATAATGCAAAAACTCCCACCGCAAGCGGTCCCCCCTCTTTAAGAAAGAGGGAAAGAAGTCAACAGATTTGTTGGCTGTTTTTTGGTGGGTTTTTGTGGTATAATAATTGTACCTATTCTTGCCTCCCAGTCAGGGGAGGTGGCATAAACGCAGGGCGTTTATGACGGAGGGGTAGTTTGCGGTAGCAAGTTTGGTTATATTCTTGCTTCCAGAAAGAAAAGAAAATTTTTGTTTATTAAATCTGAAAAATGTGGTAAAATATAAAAAAATAAAAAAAGGTCTTGACAAAGTATGATTAAAGGCAGTACGCTTTTGCAAGCAAGCAAGCAAGCAAGCAAGCAAGCAAGCAAGCAAGCAAGCAAGCAAGCAAGCAAGCAAGCAACAGTTATGTAATAGTAAAAACAAAATCAGTAGAAAAGCCAACAAAAAAAATGGTTACCCAACCATTTTTATTGTGGGCTTTTTTGCGTGAAATTGAGGGAGGTGAAAGATAATGAAAGATTTGATTATTGTTGGAGCAGGAGGGTTGGGACGTGAGGTTCTACAGATGTGTCTTGAGATTAATTGTATGGCAAGTTGTTGGAATATCAGAGGATTTATCAATGATGACTTGCAGGCACTGAATGATCATGATTATGAATATCCTGTTCTAGGAAAAATAATTGAAGGTAGATTATTTAGGGTTGTTCATACTTATTCGGAAAGCCAATTTGCGAAGTTTTTAGTTGCAAATGGGATTACGGAGTGATGATTATTGAGGTAGTAAAGGAGGTTTTTTGGTAGAGTGAAGATAGTAAATGCTATTTGGGAAAAGAGAAACTTTGGTTTTGATGCTTATGAAGTTTGTTTAACAAAAGATGATTGTGGTGATATAGAAAAAATTTTGAGCGATCTGGGGGAAGAGCAATATAAGAATGCTTATATGACTTTGAAGTTGCCTATTGGTAATCTGGTTGCATTACACAAGTTAGAGGATGCTGGGTTTAGGTTTATGGAAACGCAGTTTAGAATGAAATGTGATATTGCTCATTATGAAACTCCTGTTAAACTGTCAGGAATAGAAAATGAAATTCACTTACAAGAAGTTCATAAGGATCTAAAATCATGGCAATTAGTTACAGATATGATTACAGATGGGATGTTCCATACTGACAGAATATATTTGGATGACATATTTGAATGGGGCACCTCGGCTAAAAGATATAAGAATTGGATAATGGACATGCTGGCTGTTCCAAATGTTAATCTTAATTTGTATACATTGCATGATGAATTTGTCGGGTTTGATATGCAACAACTTGATATGGATAAGATGTTGGTGGAAGGTGTTTTAGGAGGAATTTTCGAAAACTATCTAAATGAAGGGCTTGGGATATTTATGTTTGACACATTGTTGAGATATGTGCAGAGTAAGGGAATAAAAAAATTGTATACATGTGTATCTAGTAACAACATAAATATCGTAAGGCAAAACATTTTTTTTGGTTATGAAATTATCGGTGAAACATATGTTTTGAGACGTAAATAAGTTTTGGAGGTTATTATGGAACAATTTTTAGAAAAAATGCAGGATGTGCTTGATTGCGAGCAAGAATTGAAGATGGATACTGTTTTGGACAGTATTGATGAATGGGATTCACTGGCTTTTGTTTCTTTTATTGCTATGGCAAAAGC